>NZ_JBPBFH010000038.1:0-18450 GCF_050896295.1 Neisseria sp. SLRRB23 | reverse complement strand
GAAATATAGTGGATTAAATTTAAATCAGGACAAGGCGACGAAGCCGCAGACAGTACAAATAGTACGGCAAGGCGAGGCAACGCTGTACTGGTTTAAATTTAATCCACTATATCAACACATTATTCAAACACAGCCCGTATTTTTAACCGCCGTTCAGGCGGCGGATGCCGCCGTGTTCATCAGGCGCAAGGCTTTCAGACGGCATATTTCTTTTTGATATTCCGCCAGTCCGACAAAGCGGCCGTTTTCCGTGTAAACGCGTACCGGCGTATCGGAAGGTAGGTCTTCCTCGAAACGCGGCCGCTGCCCGCAGCGGAGCATATGGACGGCATAATCGTTTAAAACGGTTTGGGGAAAATGGGCAACCAATACGTCGCAGGGCAGCAGCAAGCTGTCGCGTTCTGTTTCGTTCAAATTTGCCAAGGCCTCAAGCGTGTGGCTTTGGGCGATGGTAAAACCGGCGGTTTCGGTGCGGCGCAGGGCGGTCAGGTGGGCGAACGTGCCGATGTGTTTGGCGATGTCTTCGCTGAGGGTGCGGATGTAGGTGCCTTTGCTGCAACGTACGCCAATGACGGCTTTGGGCGCGTCAAATTCGGTAATGTCAATGGCGTAAACGGTAATGTCGCGCGTTTTGCGTTCGATGACGATGCCTTTGCGGGCGTATTCGTACAGCGGTTTGCCTTCGTGCTTGAGGGCGGAAAACATCGGTGGTACTTGGCGGATGTTGCCTGTCAGGGCTTGGCATGCCGTCTGAAATTCAGCTAAGGAAATATCGGCGCGGGCGGCGGCGATGATTTCGCCTTCGGCATCGCCCGTGCTGCTGGCTTCGCCGAGTTTCAGCGTGGCGGTGTAGGCTTTGTCAGCATCAATCAGATATTGGGCGAACTTGGTCGCTTCGCCGAAGCAGACGGGCAAAAGCCCGGTTGCCAAAGGATCGAGCACGCCGGTATGTCCGGCTTTTTCGGCATGAAACAAACGCCGCGCTTTTTGCAGGGCGGTGTTGCTGGAAAGGCCTTCGGGTTTGTCGAGAAGAAGAACGCCGTTGACCGGGCGTTTGGCGGGTTTATTGGTCATATTAATTAGGGAATATTAATGTTCAGACCGTCTGAAAGGGTTCAGACGGCCTGCGTGTCAGCTTAATTCTTCATTCAATAATTCACGAACAGAGTGTTTTTCATCAATTAGATCAACGCTGATTGCATCAAAGCCATTTCGTTTTAATGAGTCAAAACTAATGATTCGGCCATCAATTAAGGGGACTTGTCCTTCAGAATTGACGAAATCTTCATATTCATCTTCATAGTCTATATTGTAATAAAGATGGATCAGAACTCGGTAAGTATACCCATCCAAATCAGTTAACGTTCTGTTTTGCTTTTGATTTGGGCTATGTTTGTCGCAAAACATAGCGTTATAGCCATGTTCCGCGCCATCAAACAATACGATTTCATCGCCGCTTACAGCTTCTACCGCCACAATTTTTACCGGAGCCTTATCAGTATCGGTAATCAATCCATCAAAAGGCTCTCCATAGTAACGGATGTGGAAAGTATCTCTACCTTGGCAGGATAATGAAAAGCAACGATGCCTGCCTTCAATTTGCAGGCTATCACTATGTGCATAGGCGGCTAAATGTTCGGGAATCAGATTGTTCATTCTGGCAGTATCAGTCTTCAACCGGTTTTTCCGCTGCCACTTGATCGATAAGGGCGGACAGGTTCATACCGCGTTCCAAGGATTCGTCGTATTTGAAATGCAGCTCGGGGATTTTGAACAGCTTGATGCGTTTGGCCAATTCGCTGCGGAGGTGTCCGCGTGCGTGTTCCAGCACTTCTTCCGTAATTTCGCGCGCGTCTTGGTTTAAAACCGTATAGAACACGGTGGCATGGCTGTAATCTCGGGTGACTTCGACTTCGTTAATGGTGATGAAGCCGGCGCGGGGGTCTTTCAGTCCGGTACGGACGAGTTCGGCAAGCTCGCGCATAATTTGTTCTTTGACACGGTCTTGGCGGGCGTAGCCGCGTTGGGGTTTTTTCATGAATATCCTCAGATTTGGTTTCAGACGGCATTTCTGCCACCGGGGCGGTTGCGAAGGGGCATATTATAGCCGAATCGGTGGGATTTTAAGGTAATACGCGGCAGGATGTCCTTGGGATCACAAGAAGGCAATACAAAGACTTCAAGGGTATGAACATTGGTCTTGTGATAAGAATAAACATTTCTTGTTTTTCTATGACTTGTGGTCTAAATATACACTATGGTTTTATCGGAAAAGCAGTTGGGTTTACAGAATGGGGGTTAACAGCCGGGGCAGGAGTAGCATAGTTGAAAGATAATAATCGAAATTTGGGGGCATGGGTTTCTCAATACATTCAAAATCGGATTAGAAAACTTTGGGATGCAGATTTTTTAGCAGCTTTTGATGATGCGAGTGATAATGAAGCTATCAAAATAGGTTTCAGACTATATAATAGATATGGAGGAACTCCTTCTTTTTTAACGGCTCAAGTTATCTTAGATGAAATCTATAAATCTTATCAAGATAACAAACCTGTAAATATCAAGAAATGCCTAAATTATTAATATTCTTTTTAATTACATTCATTTTTTTGCTTTTTGGGTGTACAAGAAATAATGTGTCGTCAGATCATCAAATGTTAGAGCATTTCAATCTCTACGAGTCTGAATTTGAGAGATTGAGAAAAATTTCTGTTAAGTACGATGGATTTCATTATCCCCCTTATGACGAAACAGATAGTACAGCCTATGTTATTTCATCTAAAGATAAAAAGGAATTGGACTCTTTAATCAAGAGACTGGATATTATTAGTATACAGTATGATGGGATANCAGAAGTATGCTTGCTCTTTCATACATGGGGTGTTTCTATCAGCGGAGGGTACAAGGAGTATGTCTATACTCCAAATCTTGAGGATCATATAAAGAACTATGATAAAGAGGTTGCCTTAGATCCCAGCACTGAAACGTATATCGTAGAAAGAATTACGGAGGAAGATTTGGATCAAGTTGCTCAAAGATATTCTGCAAATATAGAGTTATATCGTCCTATAAAAAATGGTTGGTATATACATCTCAGTCGAGAGAATTGATTCTTGAGATGTATGCTATTCTTTTATATTGATAAGCACGAATATAGTTATTATACTTGGCAACCCGAACGGCGCGTGCCGTTTCTGCAACGCATACATTGTAAAGAAAGCCATGTCCAACGAAAACCGTACCTGTTCCTTTTGCGGAAAATCCAAAGAACACGTCAAATATTTGATTGAGGGCGAAAACGCCTTTATCTGCGACGAATGCGTCTCAAACTGTATTGAAATATTGCATGAAGACGGAAATGACGGCACGCCTCCGGAAAGTGCCGGAGGGGAACCGGAAGAATCCGGCAAGCTGCCCACACCCGCCGAAATCGTCGCCAACCTTAACGACCACGTTATCGGTCAGGAACAAGCCAAGAAAGCCTTGGCGGTGTCGGTGTACAACCATTACAAACGCCTGCGCCATCCTAAAGTCGGCGGTAATGTCGAATTGTCGAAATCCAATATCCTGCTTATCGGCCCGACCGGATCGGGTAAAACCCTGCTGGCGCAATCTTTGGCGCGCAAACTGGATGTGCCGTTCGTGATGGCAGATGCAACCACGCTGACCGAAGCAGGTTATGTCGGTGAAGACGTCGAGCAAATCATTACCAAGCTTTTGGGCAAATGTGATTTCGATGTCGAAAAAGCACAACGTGGCATCGTCTATATCGACGAAATCGATAAAATTTCACGCAAAAGCGACAACCCGTCGATTACCCGTGACGTATCCGGAGAAGGTGTGCAGCAAGCCTTGCTGAAACTGATTGAAGGCACGGTAGCCAGCGTTCCGCCCCAAGGCGGCCGCAAGCATCCAAATCAGGAATTTATCAACGTCGATACCACCAACATCCTGTTTATCTGCGGCGGGGCGTTTGCAGGCTTGGAAAAAGTGATTCGCCAGCGCACAGAGAAAGGCGGTATCGGTTTCGGTGCGTCCGTTCACAGCAAGGACGAAAATGCCGACATTACCAAGCTGTTCGGTATTGTCGAACCGGAAGATTTGATTAAATTCGGCCTGATTCCGGAATTAATCGGACGTTTGCCCGTGATTGCAACACTAGAAGAACTGGATGAGGACGCGCTGATTAATATTTTGACCGAGCCGAAAAATGCTTTGGTCAAGCAGTACCAAGCTTTGTTCGGCATGGAAAACGTCGAGTTGGAATTTGAAGAAAACGCTTTGCGCAGCATTGCTCGTCAGGCAATGGAACGTAAAACCGGCGCACGCGGCCTGCGGTCTATCGTCGAACGCTGCCTGTTGGATACCATGTACCGCCTGCCTGATTTGAAAGGTTTGAAAAAAGTGGTGGTCGGCGAGGCGGTTATTGAGGAAGGTAAAGAGCCGGAATTGATATTCGAATCCTAGTTCCGGGCGGATATTAAAACCGTTTTTACCGCATGGAATTAAGTATAAAAAGCGGTTTGCTCTTTAATGCCGTCTGAAGGCTTCCTGCCTTCAGACGGCATTTTGTTACAGATGATTGGGTGTAGGGGCAAATCCGTCGGTATCTTCAGGCCGTTTGTAGGATTTTTGCCTCCGGCAATGAAAACGGAAAGGGCAAGGTATCACGGTCTTCCGCTAAAATGAGCGTATTGTGTTTCAGTATAATATGGGGCTTTCAAACGGAATATTCGGACGCGGGTTATGGTTTCATTCCGACCGGCGTATTGTTTGAGTAAGGCAAGGTTGGGTTGTCGGTGAAATCGGTGGTTTGTTTGAGGATGGTAGCGGTTTAATAAAACAAATTATATTGAAATCAATTTATTAATTATTTTTTTGTGATGTTTTCGGTAGTACTGTTGAAAAAGGGGGGAACTTTGTTTACAATGCGGGAACATCAAGTTTCCAGATATCTAAATTTATCATGCGAATTCAAGCGTTTTCATCTGTTTGCTTTTATTGGTGCCACACAAACGTGCGGTACTTTTTTGCGCTTGCTTGAAACACTTAGTATATTTACGCAAAACAGGCCGCTCGGAACAGGGCGGCTTTTTTGTTACCTCTCAAAGGCAGGTCGCCCGATTCGGACTACAGACGACAGAATCAGGAATATGACCATGAATGCAATGCCNCAAACCGCCGAACAAAGTGAAATCCTTCATACTTGCAGCATTATTGTCGATGATGCGCAAGATTTTTCCCCTGCGNTTCTTGATGCAGGCCAGGGTGGGACGCTTATTAGTGAATCGATGATTCCGCAAGTCCGTACCGTTGCAACCATGATTGCCGCCGAACGGCATGATTTCAGCAGTACCAGCCCTGCCGAATTTACCGATGCCGCCGATTTTTTTGCCGCACGGATTTTGGTTTTGGGCGTGCGCTGCTTTCATTTGGATGTATCTCTGTCCCAGGTTTTGAAAACTGCAAACAACCGTGCCCGTCGTTTTGCTGAAAAACACCATCTGTTTTTTATTCCAGCCCAAGCCGAATTAAGCCTGAATAAGTGTAAAAACAGTCATCTGCTGACTGTCGAAACCGAAATTAAGGCAGAAAACAAGGGCAGCCTTGTCACAAACAGTATTGAGTTTGCACGCAGGTTGAAACTACTGCCTCTGTAACGGTTTTATATAAATAAATTTTCCTGTTTGCATACTTGATAAATATGTCGGCAACGATACAATAAAACCGAATTCACAAATAAACAGGACATACATGAACAAACTGACCGCATCCGCACTTATCGCGATATTGACACTGACGGCCTGCAAAGATGATATGCAGGCGCAACTCGAACAGCAGCAGAAACAGATTGAGGCTCTGCAACAGCAACTTGAGCAACAGGCAGACGATACGGTCTACCAATTGGCACCGGATGCAGTGAAAGAAACCATCCCCGCCGATGCATTGGCAAACGGAAACAACGGGCAGCCTGTAACCGGAAAGGACGGGCAGCAGTATATCTATGATCAATCGACAGGAAGCTGGCTGCTGCAAAGCCTGGTCGGTGCGGCGGCGGGCGCGTTTATCGGGAATGCATTGTCAAGCAAATTTATGCAGGCAGGCAATCAAAACAGCCCTGTTGCCCGGCGCGCACGCGCAGCCTACCATCAATCTGCACGCCCCAATGCACGCACCAGCAGGGATTTGAACACGCGCAGCCTACGGGCAAAACAACAGGCGGCGCAACCGCAGCGTTACCGTCCGACAACACGCCCGCCCGCCAATTACCGTCGTCCGGCCATGCGCGGTTTCGGCAGGAGGAGGTAAATCCGTTGCCGCAATGCCGTCTGAAGGGTTTCAGACGGCATTTTTGTATTGTCTTCGCCGTCTTCTGCCGGTAACCGTATGTTTAATCTGTGGGTAAGAACAGCTGCCGAATAGCGCACTTACCGTGGCATAACACAAAGCTAAGCTGTCGCAAAAGCAGGTATCAGCCAAACCGCGTTAAGTCAAATAGAAAAACAAGGCTCACGCCCTCAAACATAAACGCACGAATAATTCGCCAAAATATACGGTTGCCATTCCGACCAATTGGCTGGTTAGTAAAATGCCGTCTGAAACGGAAATATGTTTCAGACGGCATCTTATTTTCAGTAAGAAAGTGTCAGGCGGATTCAGCGGTCTTTATAGCGGCTGCTGCCTTTGCCGGCAAAAGAACCGTTGTTTGGGCGTTTGCCTTTAAAGCCTTCGCCGCCTTTTTTGAAACCGTCGGATTTCTTGAAACCGTCTTTCTTAAAGCCGTCTTTTTTGAAACCGTCTTTTTTATGACCTTCGCCGCGTGATTTGCCGCCGAAGCCTTCTTTACCCGGTTTCTTATCGCCGCGCCAGCCGCCGGATTTTCTATCGCCCCAGCCACCTTTGCCTTTCGGCTTGCCACCTGCGGATTTGCGCTTGCGGGTCGGTTCCATGCCTTCGATGGTCAGCTCAGGCAATTTACGGCCGATGTATTTTTCGATTTTGTGTACTTTGACGTATTCGTTTACTTCGGCGAAGGTAATTGCAATACCCGTGCGTCCTGCACGACCGGTACGGCCGATGCGGTGAACATAGTCTTCCGCCTGTTTCGGCAGGTCGTAGTTGATAACGTGGGTAATGGTCGGTACGTCGATACCGCGGGCGGCAACGTCGGTGGCAACCAAAATTTTGCAGCGGCCTTTGCGCAAATCCATCAGCGTGCGGTTGCGCCAGCCTTGCGGCATATCGCCGTGCAGGCAGTTGGCGGCAAAACCTTTTTCGTACAATTCATCCGCGATGACTTCGGTCATGGCTTTGGTGGACGTGAAAATCACGCATTGGTCGATGTTGGCATCGCGCAGGATGTGGTCGAGCAGGCGGTTTTTGTGGCGCATATCGTCGCAGTACAGCAGCTGCTCTTCGATTTTGCCTTGGTCGTCCACGCGTTCGACTTCGATGACTTCAGGGTCTTTGGTCAGTTTGCGCGCCAGTTTGCCGACCGCGCCGTCCCAAGTGGCGGAGAACAATAAAGTCTGACGGTCGGCCGGGGTGGCTTCGACGATGGTTTCGATGTCGTCGATAAAGCCCATGTCCAACATGCGGTCAGCTTCGTCCAGAATCAGCACTTCCAAGCGGGCGAAATCGACTTTGCCGCTTTGCATCAAGTCCATCAGACGGCCCGGCGTGGCGACAATCAGGTCAACCGGTTTGCTCAGGGCGCGGGTTTGGTAGCCGAAAGATGCGCCGCCGACGATGCTGACGGTGCGGAACCAGCGCATATTTTTAGCATACGCCAGCACGTTTTTCTCGACTTGCGCCGCCAATTCTCGGGTCGGCGTCAACACCAATGCGCGCGGGCCTTTGCCCGGTTTTTCGCTGCGTTTGGTCAGCCGCTGCAACGTCGGCAGCAGGAAGGCGGCGGTTTTGCCGGATCCGGTTTGCGCCGAAGCCATGATGTCGCGCCCTTCCAAAGCAAACGGAATGGCTTGCGCCTGAATCGGGGTCGGGCTTTCGTAACCCTCGCTGCTCACGGCGGACAAAATGTTTTTATCAAGGTTCAAATCGGCAAATTTAATAGACATGGCTATCCTAAAGAGACAACAACGCGCACGTCTGAACGGTTTTCAGACGACCTGAAGCAAAGGAAAGTAACGATACGGAAAATGTGAAGTTACAGGGTTGTCGCAAGCATCTTGCTTGTGGTTAACATCGACGACAACCTGCACAGAAAGGCTTGGCAATAAGCAAGCAATAAAAGAAACGCGCCCGAAACGGCGGTTTAGGTTGGAAGACGATGGCTTCGTATAAAAAGGCGAACGGCGGATAATATCGATTTTATGGACAACGGTCAAGCAAAAAAGCATCAAGTGCGTTAAAATCCAAACCCTTCCCAATACTTATTCAGGCCGTCTGAAACCATGACCGACATCACACCCTTCGCCAACCGCCTGGGCAAAAACATCAAACACCTCATGAAATGGGCGAAACGCAACAGCATTGAAGCCTGGCGCATTTACGACCGCGACATTCCCCAATTCCCCTTTGCCGTTGATGTTTACGGCGACCAAATCCACCTTCAGGAATACGATACCGGCTGGCTGATGCAGCCTGGAGAATACGAAGCGTGGCTTGCCGAAGTATTGGAAGCCGTCGCTTTCGTTACCGGTTTTGAACCCGAACAAATCCACCTCAAACGCCGCGAACGCCAAAAAGGTTTGCAGCAGTACGAGAAAACCGGCAAGGCGGGCGAAGATTTCGTCATCACCGAAAACGACCGCAAGTTTTGGGTCAACCTTGATAAGTATTTGGATACGGGGCTTTTTTTGGATCATCGAAACACGCGCAAAAAAGTCGGCGAAACGGCGGCGGGCAAACGTTTTTTGAACCTGTTTTCCTACACCGGCAGCTTTACCGTCTATGCCGCCACCGGCGGCGCGGCATTCAGCGAAACCGTCGATTTGTCCAACACTTATCTCGATTGGGCGAAACGCAATTTTGAATTGAACGGCATCAGCCCCGAACAACACCAAATCGTCCGCGCCGACGTGTTCCAATATCTTCAGACGGCATATGGGGAAGGCAGGCAGTTCGACCTTATCGTCATGGACCCGCCCAGCTTCTCCAACAGCAAGAAGATGCTCGACATTCTCGACATCCAGCGCGACCACAAAAAACTGATTGACGGCGCGATGAAACTGCTCGCTTCAGACGGCCTTTTGTATTTCTCCAACAACCTGCGCAGCTTCGTCTTGGACGACTCGGTATCAGAACAATACGCCGTCAAAGACATTTCCAAACAATCCGTTCCCGACGATTTCCGCAACAAGAAAATCCATCAGTGTTGGGAAATCCGTAAAAAGGCTTAAAACAAAAAAAGCCGCCGGATTAAATTCCGGCGGCTTCTTTTCATATTGCCGTTAGGCGATGGAGGCTTCGACAAAGGCAGTCAGCTGACCTTTTGCCAATGCGCCGACTTTGGTAGCGACGACTTCGCCGTTTTTGAATACCATCAGGGTCGGAATACCGCGCACGCCGAAACGGGACGGGGTGACTTCGTTGTCATCGATATTGAGTTTGACCACTTTCAGACGGCCTTCAAATTCGGCGGCGATATCGTCCAAAATAGGAGCAATCATTTTGCAGGGGCCGCACCAAGGAGCCCAAAAGTCCAGTAGGACGGGGATATCTGCATTTAAAACGTCTTTTTCAAAAGCGGCATCGCTGGTGTGTACAATCAAGTCGCTGCTCATCAAATTTTCCTTTTAGGTTTGGATTAGTGGGATAGTGTGCAGAATAGGGCTTGAACGTAAAAATTTCAAGGGGGATGTTCGGATAATAGTTTTTTTGTACCGTCCCCATCGTCTTTGCAAATTCAGTCGATGGAACGGGTTGCATTATATTTCTGAAAATTACTTTTATTATCAAAATGTAATAAATATAGTGGATTAACAAAAACCAGTACGGCGTTGCCTCGCCTTGCCGTACTATTTGTACTGTCTGCGGCTTCGTCGCCTTGTCCTGATTTTTGTTAATCCACTATACGTTTGAGGCTGTACAGAAGCGCGCGGGCGGTGTATGCTTCGTTCAAATAAATTCTTAAAATATGAATGTTAAAAATAAGCCCTAAAACCCTATAAAAGGAACCCTGCCATGACTGATTTTTCCGTTTGGGAAACTGCTCCCTTTGGTGCGACTGTCGATCATATCCTGCAACGCTACCACAATGTACACCGTGCACAATTTGAAGAATTGGTGCCGCTGGCGCAAAAAGTGGCCCAAGTCCATGCCGATACCTTTCCGGCGGAAATTGCCGAGCTGCTTGCCTATATGCAGAACGAACTGCTGATGCATATGATGAAAGAGGAAAGGATGCTGTTTCCGATGATTAATCAGGGTGTCGGCCGGGGTGCGGCTATGCCCATCAGCGTGATGATGCACGAACACGAAGAACACGACCGCGCCATCGCACGGCTCAAAGAGCTGACCGATAATTTCCACGCGCCCGAAGGGGCTTGCGGAAGTTGGACGCGGCTTTACGCTTTGGCCAAAGAAATGGTGGATGATTTGAACGACCATATTCATTTGGAAAACGATATTCTGTTTGCCCGCGTACTCGATTCTTAAGGAACGCGTCCGGATATTTCAATGCCGTCTGAAATACGGTTTTCCGTTTCAGACGGCATTTTCATGTTTCAGCCCAGCAATTCGGGTGGAATGCGGCACACGGGAATCGGGTTGATTTTGTGCTGCATCGCGCGGTGCAGCCGCGTATAGATTTCCAGAACTTCGCGGTGCCGACCTTCAAAATCTTCGGGTTTGCGCGTGCCGTACACGCCCATTGCCCACTCCAGTTCGGGATAGCTTGCGCCCATCTGTTCCTCATCGGTGCGTTCCGTATCCCACAGGCCGTCGGTCGGCGGGGCTTTTTGAATCGCCTCGTCCACGCCCAATGCTTCGGCAAGCCGGTAGACCTGCGTTTTGGTCAGGTCGGCAATCGGGCTGATGTCCACGCCGCCGTCGCCATATTTGGTAAAAAATCCCACGCCGAAATCTTCAATTTTATTACCTGTCCCCGTAACCAGCAGTCCGTGTATCTGCCCGTAGTAGTACAGGGTCAGCATACGCAGGCGGCTTCTGGCGTTGGCGAGGGAAAGCGGCTGACTGTCAAATGCCGTCTGATGAGCACCGACGGTTTGTTCAAAGGTCTGGAAGGTGTCGGTCAGATCGACCGTTTGTGCGTTTACATTGGCATATTGCCCTTGCAGATTGCGGATGTGCTGCCTTGCCCGCTCAAGCTGGTCGGGGTGTTGGCGTATCGGCATATCCAGAAGCAGCGTGGTGCGGCCGGTGCGGGCGGCGAGTGCGGAGACGACGGCGGAATCGATGCCGCCGGAAACGCCTATGACGAATCCTTTTGCATTTGCCTGAGTGGCGTATTTGTCCAACCATCGGGCGATATGTGTGATAACTGCCTGCGTATCCATTTTTCCTCCTGTCGAAAATATCCGCATCATAGCCTGCCGGCGGTGCAATTTGAATAGATTGAGGGCGGGTTGATGAATATTTTTCCCATTCCCCGCTTAAAAAAGTCATATGGGAAAAGGCGGGCGGCAAGATGGCGCGTGTTATAATATTGTTGACAATTTAGGCGGCTCTATGCCGCCTTGGGCTTCAAAACATATTCATATTTTTTACTATTTGATTGATTCGATGTCTGATTTTTTCCATTCTGACGTGTTGTCCGTTTCCGAGTTGAACGCATTTGCCAAAAGTATTTTGGAAAACCACCTTGCCGGGCTGTGGATTGCGGGCGAAGTGTCCAACCTGACCCGTGCCGCCAGCGGACATTATTATTTCTCGCTCAAAGACAGCCGCGCGCAGGTGCGTTGCGCGATGTTCAAAGGTGCGGCGGCGCGTTTGGCGAAGCCTTTGAAAGAAGGCGACCATATCGAAGTGTTGGGCAAAATCAGCATTTACGAGGCGCGGGGCGAATTTCAGATTACGGTGAACGAGGTACGGCTCAAAGGTTTGGGGCAGCTTTACGAAGCCTAGGAGCGATTGAAGGCCCAGTTGCAGGCGGAAGGCGCGTTTGCGGCGGAACGCAAAAAACCTTTGCCCGTCCGTCCGCAATGCATCGGCATCGTCACCAGTCTAGCGGCGGCGGCTTTGCGCGATGTTGTAACCACCTTAAACCGCCGCGCGCCCGAAATCCCCGTTATCGTTTATCCAACACCCGTTCAAGGCACGGGCAGCGAATTGCAAATCGCACAAACGATTAAAACCGCATCGCAACGCGCCGAATGCGACGTGTTGATTGTCTGTCGCGGCGGCGGCAGCATTGAAGACTTGGGGGNGTTTAACGAAGAGCCGGTCGTACGCGCCATTGAAGCCTGCGCGATTCCGGTCGTCAGCGGCGTAGGACACGAAACCGATTTCACGCTCGCCGATTTCGTCGCCGACGTGCGTGCGCCCACGCCGACCGGTGCGGCGGAGCTGGTCAGCCCCAACCGCCAAGAATCGCTACATCGTCTAGCACAGGCGCAAGGCCGTCTGAAAACCGTTTTGGAACAACGCTATTTCGATGCCAGCCAAAAACTCGACTGGCTGGCGCGGCAAATCCGTCATCCGCGCCAAAAACTCGACGAACAGCGCACCTACATCCACAAACTGGCGCAAACCCTGTCTTACTCGATGACGCAAAACGTCCGCGCCCACACCGCCCGTTTCGAACGCCAAACCCAAGCACTGCAACACTGCTGCCCCGATATTTCCGTTTACCGGCAAGACATCGTCCGCCTTCAGACGGCATTGCCCGCCGCCTTCAGCCAACTGCTCGCCCGCCGTCGCCAAAGTCTGGCTGCCCAAGCCGCATTGCTCGAAGCCGTTTCGCCGCAGCACATTCTGGAGCGCGGCTTTTCCGTCGTCAAAAACACACGCGGACAAGTCATCNGCAACGCCGATGTTTTGAAGCAGGGGCAGAAGCTGCACATTACTTTCGCCGACGGCGAAACCGACGTGCGCGTAAGCAAAGAACAAGGGCAGCAGGATTTGTTTGATTGTATTTAAACCCAATTGGAAAAACCGCTCCCCCTCTGCCGTCATTCCCGCAAAAGCGGGAATCCGGAAGCGAAAAGTGGTGGGAATGTATTAGAAATGACCGAAACTCAAAAAACGGATTCCGCCTGCTCGGGAATGATGAGTCAGAAGTTACTCGAAACTTAAAAAAACGAAATCGAACGGACTGGATTCCCGCCTGCGCGGGAATGACGATTGATACGTTTCGATAATTTATTGAAGATGGCTGAAATTCAAAGTTATAGAAATTTATAAACAAAAAACAGCAACCCGCCGCCGTCATTCCCGCGAAAGCGGGAATCCAGTCCCTTGACCTTAAGATAATCTTTAATTCGTCATTCCCGCAAAAGCGGGAATCCGGAAGCGAAAAGCCGCAGGAATTTATCGGAGAAAACAGAAACCTCTCCGTACACCCAAAATGTTTCAGACGGCGCATCTTGGGGCGGATAAAAAACCGACTCGATATTTTTTTATAATTTTCAATAAGTTTTCATTGAGCAAATGAAATTTTATTTTTCAACTGACAGAAAGAGGATGTTATGAAGTTTTTAGACCGTGAGGCAAGCATTGCCAAGCCGGGTTTCAACCGTTGGCTCGTACCGCCCGCAGCATTGGCGGTGCACCTTGCCATCGGGCAGATTTACGCCTATTCCGTATTCAACGCGCCGCTGACCAAACTTATCGGCATAACCGAATCGGCGGCCGGAGATTGGAAGCTGACGACCGTAGGTTGGATTTTCAGTATCGCACTTGCGATGCTGGGCGCGTCGGCCGCCCTGTTCGGTACGTGGATGGAACGGGTAGGGCCGCGCAAAGCCATATTTGCCGCCGCCTGCTGCTTCAGCCTGGGCTTTTTCGTATCCGCATTCGGCGTGAGTACGCACAACCTCTTCCTGCTCTATTTGGGCAACGGCGTCATCGGCGGCGTAGGCTTAGGCTTGGGCTACATCGGGCCGGTTTCCACGCTGATGAAATGGTTTCCCGACAAGCCGGGTATGGCGACCGGTTTGGCGATTATGGGTTTCGGCGGCGGCGCAATGCTCGCCTCGCCGCTTTCCGTATCACTGATGAACGCCTTTTCAAACGCCGCTTCGGTCGGAGTTGCCGAAACCTTCGCCGTATTGGGCCTGCTTTACCTCGCACTGATGATGTTCGGCGCGTTTACCATCCGCGTACCTGCCGACGGCTGGAAACCTGAAGGCTATACCGCGCCGAAAACGCAAAACAAGCTGGTCAGCAGCAATCATGTCAACGTGTCCCAAGCCATGAAAACGCCGCAGTTTTGGCTGTTGTTCTGGGTATTGTGCCTGAACGTAACTGCCGGCATCGGTGTATTGGGTCAGGCATCCGTGATGATTCAGGAACTCTTTTCCGAAACCTCCGTAGGCAGGCAGGCGGCAGTCGGCGCAGGTGCGGCGGCAGGCTTCGTCAGCCTCCTTAGCCTGTTTAACATGGGCGGACGCTTTTTGTGGTCGAGCGTTTCCGACAAAATCGGACGCAAAAACACCTACACCATCTTCTTCGTACTCGGTTCGCTGCTGTATTTCGCCGTTCCCTCCATCGGCGAGGGTGGCAGCANAGCCCTGTTCATCATCGGCTTTTGCGTGATTATTTCCATGTACGGCGGCGGATTTGCCGCCATTCCCGCCTACCTGAAAGACCTGTTCGGCACCTATCANGTCGGCGCGATTCACGGGCGCATCCTGNTGGCCTGGTCAACCGCCGCCGTCATCGGCCCGGTACTGGTCAATTACATACGCCAAAGCCAAATCGACAGCGGCATACCGGCGGCACAGGCATACAGCGTAACCATGTACATCATGGCAGGCCTGCTGATTATCGGTTTGTTGTGCAACCTCGCCGTCAAATCCGTACACGAAAAACACCACGAAAAAGACATCAAAACCGCCGCACGCAGCGGCAACCCCGACGATGAAACCGCCATATCCGACGCTTACCTTGTGGGCGAAAAAGTTTCCGGCGGCGGCATATCGGTCTGGTGGCGTTGGGCATTGGCCGTCATACCGCTCGCCTACGGCGTGGTGATGGTCTTTGTCAAAGCACTCGACCTTTTCTCCNGAAAACGCCCGAATAAAATGCCGTCTGAAACAGCAGATGTTTCAGACGGCATTTTTGTGTTTTGGCGGGNTTAGGCTTTTTTGCGGCGGTATTCGCCCGGCAGCAGCATTTCCGCCCATTTGAGAATGTTGGCGACTTCGGCGGGGTTGAGTTCGTAGAACTGTCCGCGTTTGAGGCGGTTGGGCAGTCCGATGGGGCCGAAGCCGACGCGCACGAGGCGGCTGACGGTGAGGCCTTGGCTTTCGAATATGCGGCGCACTTCGCGGTTGCGGCCTTCTTTAATCACGACGTTGTACCATTTGTTTGCGCCTTCGCCGCCTTGTTCGTAGATGCGTTCGACTTTTGCCAAGCCGTCTTCGAGCATTACGCCTTCTTCGGTGAGGACGCGCATTTGTTCGCCGGTCAGCCCGCCCAGTACGCGCACGGCGTATTCGCGTTCAACTTCGAAGCTGGGGTGGGCGAAACGTTGGACGAGTTCGCCGGAGGTAGTGAGGATGAGCAGGCCGCTGGTGTTGATGTCTAAGCGTCCGATGGCGACCCAGCGGCTGCTGGCGGCCTGCGGCAGGCGGTCGAATATGCTGACGCGGCCTTGCGGGTCGTCGCGGGAAACGATTTCGCCTTCTTGTTTGTAATACAGGATGATGCGCGGCAGGCGGTCCGCCCATTTGAGCTTGATGATGCTGCCTTTGACGGTAACGTGGTCGTCGGGGGTAACTTTGTCGCCCAGTTGCGCGGTTTTGCCGTTGACCGTTACCCAGCCGTTGGTAATCCATTCTTCCATTTCGCGGCGCGAGCCGACGCCGGACGCGGCAAGCACTTTTTGCAGGCGTTCGGGTTCCATGCGCGACAGGTCGCTGCGGCGTTCTTTCAAATCGCGCGCGTGTTCCATAATTTTTTGGTTGGGATTGCGGACGACGAGTTTTTTGGCTTTGGCGGCGCGCTGTTTGGGGATGTTTTGAGGCTTGATGCCGTCTGAAGCTTTTTGTCCGTAAGGTTGTGCGGCGGTTTTGCGCGTTTCGCCTTTGGGATGGGCTTTGCTTTTGAACGGTTTGGCGGTTTTTTTGGCAGACGGGGCTGCGCCGTCGCGCCATTGGCGTTTGCTGGTGGGTTGCTTGGACATCATTTTTCCTAACTCGCTTGATAAAGCGGTTCTTCTGCGGCGTGTGCGGCAGGACGGGTTGATAAAATGCCGTCCTCAGTCGGACGGTTCGATATTGTACCTGATGCGGCGGTTTTGCGGATGAAATCGTCGCTGCGGCTTTGGGGACAAAGTTTGTGCAACGGTTGAAATCGGTTTGCGTGCGGGAGTAGAATCTTTCAAATGATATAGTGGATTAACAAAAATCAGGACAAGGCGACGAAGCCGCAGACAGTACAAATAGTACGGAACCGATTCACTTGGTGCTTCAGCACCTTAGAGAATCGTTCTCTTTGAGCTAAGGCGAGGCAACGCCGTACTGGTTTTTGTTAATCCACTATTAAGAGGAGCGGTAAATGGATTTGCACAATATTCGGGAAGATTACAGCAAACGGGAATTGTCGGAAGGCGATTGCGCCGACAATCCGATCGAGCAGTTCGAGCGGTGGTTGGACGAGGCGGTACGCGCACAGGTCAACGAGCCGACGGCGGTCAATGTGGCGGCGGTCGACGGACGCGGCAGACCCAACAGCCGTATGGTGCTGCTGAAGGAAGTTAATTCTGAAGGTTTTGTTTTCTTTACGAATTATCACAGCCGCAAGGGGCGTTCGCTGGATGCTCATCCATTTGCGGCGATGACGTTTTTTTGGCCGGAGCTGGAGCGTCAGGTGCGGGTGGAAGGGCGTGTTGAAAGGCTGGCGGAGAAGTTGTCGGACGAATATTTTGAAAGCCGCCCGTATCAGAGCCGTTTGGGTGCGTGGGCAAGCGCGCAGAGCGAGGTGATTCCGAACAAGGCGGTATTGGTGGCAAAGGCGGCGGCGGTCGGACTCAAACATCCTTTGCATGTGCCGCGTCCGCCGCATTGGGGCGGCTATATTGTGATTCCCGATTTGATTGAGTTTTGGCAGGGCAGGCCGAGCAGGCTGCACGACCGCATCCAATACCGTTTGCTGGATGGCGGCTGGATACGCGAGCGGCTGTCGCCTTGAACAGGAAAAAACATATGCCGTCTGAAAGCCGGAATTGGGTTTCAGACGGCATTTTTTCACGGGAAAACACGGACAGGAAGTTGGAAAGCCCGAATCCTCTTTTTGAGGTTATCTAAAACAAGATTTAATACAGTTATCGCAAAATAATCAGCCATAAGTAACCCCACATTTCTAGAAAAATTTACTGAATTCGTGCATTAACTACTATTCTTATAGAATTATTTATTTCATCGTAAAGTGGAATATATTCACTATTATCAGAAATCTCAAATAAATATTCCCCTTCAGGCAAATAAAAATCATAAATATGCATACTGTATTTTCCCCCAGCTCCAAATACTCCGGCTCCTAATTTTCTACTTCTCTCTGTAAGCAACTCATCTATAATAAGTTTTTTACCATCTTCTTCCACTTTAAATATTTTAGCCGATATATTATATGGATAGTTTAACTTATCATCAATCCACCTCTCCCCCTGTTTTGGATCATAATGTATAAAATTAGTTCCTAACGATATTGCATAAGGTTTACCAATTTTCTGTTTGAGTTCAATAGATCTTTTTGTTTTTTTACCAAGAGGAAAGTCTACCACAACAGGTTCTGGGCTAATAGCCATATAAAAAATAGTTTCAACAAAACTGCAGCTAGCAATCAATAGGCAAGATATTATTAATAATATTTTTCTATTAGTCATAAGCTTCTCATGATGAAAAATGTAAACATGGTTTTCTATAACTTATTCTATTAATTATGTATTCAATAAACTCAAATCATCATTTGTTGGAATGGTAAGGTGATTTTCATTATTTCTAAATTCCCCATTAACATATTCTGAGAATGCACATGTTTTGCAGCAATAAACTAATCTATTAGTCTCGATTTCCTTCCATAAATCAAAACCATAGGTGCCATGGCAAATATTACATTCCATATCTGGTTCTTGAATAATAAATAAATTCTCTAAAAAATTTTGTAGCGATTGATAAATATATGAATTTTTTCTTTGCATGGAAATATCTATTTCCCGTTTAAGAGCTTTTAAATCGTAAAAACTAATTCGCTGGAAAAAGCTTAATGCCCGTCTGACAGGGCAGTAATCTGCCGTTTCAAATATCCCGCTTTTCCAACAAATAAAGAAATGCCGTCTGAAACACGGTTCAGACGGCATAAAAC
>NZ_JBPBFH010000037.1:0-18931 GCF_050896295.1 Neisseria sp. SLRRB23 | reverse complement strand
TTGCCTCGCCTTAGCTCAAAGAGAACGATTCTCTAAGGTGCTGAAGCACCAAGTGAATCGGTTCCGTACTATTTGTACTGTCTGCGGCTTCGTCGCCTTGTCCTGATTTTTGTTAATCCACTATAATTTGGTGATGATGTTTTGCACCGCCAGCGTCGCCAGTGCTAAGAGTGCCAATACGCCGGAGAGGGCGAATGCGCCGGTAAAGTTGTATTCGTTGTAGAAGATTTCGACCAAAAGCGGGACGGTGTTGGTTTCGCCGCGTATGTGTCCCGATACCACGCTGACCGCGCCGAACTCGCCCATCGCGCGGGCGTTGGTGAGGATGATGCCGTAGAGTAACGCCCATTTGATGTTGGGCAGGGTAACGCGCCAAAACATCTGCCAGCCGCTTGCGCCGAGTATCAATGCCGCCTGTTCTTCGCTGTCGCCCTGCGCCTGCATTAAAGGGATGATTTCGCGTGCGACAAAGGGGAAGGTAACGAACAGCGTCGCCAAAATAATGCCCGGGATGGCGAAGATAATCTGTATGCCTTGCGCTTCGAGCCGGCCGCCCAATGCCGTGTGTGCGCCGAACAATAAGACGAACATCAAACCGGCCACCACGGGCGATACGGAAAACGGCAAATCGAGCAGGGTGGTCAGCAACTGCTTGCCGCGGAAGTCGAAACGGGTCAACAGCCACGCCATCGCCACGCCCAATACGGCATTGATAGGGACGACAATCAGCGCGGTAATCAGCGTCAATTTGATGGCAGACCATGCTTCGGGATCGGTCAAGGATTGCAGGTACAAATCCCAACCGCCTTTTAAGGCCTCGTAGAATACGGCAACCAAAGGCACAACCAACATCAGCAACAGAAAGCCCAAGGCGGTAGCAGTCAGCAATACGCGCAGCCAACGCGGTTCGGTCAGGTTGGGATTGGCGGAATAGGGTTTCATGGCGGTGGTGTTCCCCAGTTGGTTTTAAAATGTTTGGAGGCCGTCTGAAAAACTGTGTTTTGGGGAGCGGATTCGTTTTCAGACGACCTTTTATTGATTAAGGGAATAAAAACGTCTAGCTACCGTCATTCCCGCGCAGGCGGGAATCCACCACAGGGCAACAGGAAAACAGAAAATAAATAAGGCAGCCGAAATTCACCAATGGATTCCCGCCTGCGCGGGAATGACGGTAACAGCGTAGTTCAGGTTTTCAGACGACCTTTTTAGAAGGCAGGTCGGATTCCTGAATCCGATAAAATATCCGGTGTTTCCGTTTTTTCAGTTTCAGGTGTCAAAACATCAGATTCAAGAATCCGACCTGCATTTTTCAGACGACCCCTCAACTCTTCGCTCCCGAACGCCTGCTCAACACCCACTGCATCACGTTCAGCGCAAACAGAATCACAAACGAAACCAGCAGCATAAACAACGCCACCGCCGACGCGCCCTGCACATCGAACTGTTCCAGCTTGCCCGTAATAATCAGCGGCAGGATTTCGGAAACCATCGGAATATTGCCCGCGATAAAAATCACTGAGCCGTATTCCCCCGTTGCCCGCGCGAACATCATGCCCGCGCCGGTCAACAAGGCCGGTGTGATTTCAGGCAAGAGGACGCGGCGGAACGTAGTCCAACGGCTTGCTCCTAAGGCCGCTGCCGCTTCTTCATATTCGCCCGACAATTCTTCCAATACCGGCTGCACGGCGCGGACGATAAAGGGCAGGCTGACGACAATCAGCGCAATCCAAATGCCGATGGGTGTAAACGCGATTTTGATGTCCAAAGGATCGAAAAAACGGCCTATCCAACCGTTGGGCGCATACAGGGTTGCCAACGAGATACCCGTAACCGCAGTCGGCAGCGCAAACGGCAAATCGACCAGCGCGTTCGCCAGACCCTTGCCCGGGAATTCATAGCGCACCAATACCCAGGCAACCAGCGTGCCGAACACGACATTGGTCAGCATCGCATAAAACGACATCCGCAAACTCAGCCACACCGCCGCCAACACGTTTGGCTCGGCAATCGTGTTCCAAAAGCCGCCCCAGCCGATTTCCGCCGCCTTCGCCGCCATCATCGCAAACGGCAAAACCACCAGAAGCGACAGGCACAATACGGTCAGACCGAGGCTGATTTTGAAGCCGGGCAGTACGCCGGGCGTTTTGAGCAGTAACATGGTCGGTAAGGGTGGAAAATAAAGGCATTACTTTAACGATGCCGTCTGAAAAACGGAAAGAATGGAAAGTTTGGTGCAAAGACGAATTTGTTATAAAGCGGTTGGCAGTTTCTCAAGCGGGCGCGATGTTTTAAAATAACGCCAAAACCATCATATAAAGGAACACTTATGCAGATTTTACCTTTTCAGGAAAGTATTGCGGAGCGTATGCTCGTCGGAACGGAAGGAGAGTTGGTTCATCGGGATGCACAGTTCGTTCAAACGGCAAACGGTTATTGGATTGCGTGGCATGAAGGTTTGGCAGCATTGCTTGCGCCGGATACACCTCCCGATATTCCGTGTTTTTGGGTGGAAGGCGCGGAAAGCCTTGAAGAGTTGTGCGCCATGGTGGAACGCGGCGAGTTTGACGAAGTGGAAGAGTTTGATGGCGATGACGACGAATGGCTTGAAGCGGCTAAAGGTTGCGGACACCACGGCGACGCTTGCGCCTGCGGACATTGATTCGGATTTCCCGTAAAAAATGCCGTCTGAAATGTGTTCAGACGGCATTTTGCCGGTTTGCGGCTTATGCGGCGAAGCGTTTGGCGACTTCGTCCCAGTTGACGATTTCCCAGAAACCTTTCAGGTAGTTTGGACGGCTGTTGCGGTAGTCGATGTAATAGGCGTGTTCCCACACGTCGCAGGTCAGCAGAGGAGTGTTTTCAGTGGTCAGCGGAGTTACCGCGTTGGAAGTGGAAACCAAATCCAATTCGCCAGCAGGGGTTTTCACCAGCCATGCCCAACCGGAGCCGAAAGTACCGGCAGCGCAAGCGGAGAATGCTTCTTGGAATTTCTCGAAGCTGCCCCATTTGGCGTCGATGGCGGCGGCCAGTTCGCCGGAAGGTTTGCCTTGACCTTTGGGCGTGAAACCCAGCCAGTAGAAAGTGTGGTTCCAAGTTTGAGCCGCGTTGTTAAACATGCCGCCTGAAGATTTTTTCACAATCTCTTCCAAAGGCAGGTTTTCAAATTCGGTGCCTTTGATTTGATTGTTCAGGTTGGTGATGTAGGTTTGATGGTGTTTGCCGTAGTGGAACTCCAAAGTCTCTTTGCTCAGATGCGGGGACAATGCGTCCAGTTCATAAGGCAGTTGCGGCAGCTTATGTTCCATTTTGTACTCCTGAATATTGTTTTAAATGTTGTATTTTGGCAGTGTTGCTGCAAATAACTCGGCAGCCCGTGTATTCTACCTGTTTTGCGGTGCGGAAACCAATTGAACCTGCTTTACGCTATAATAGAAGATTGCAATTTCGGCACAATAGATAGGATGTACCATGAACGATTACACAGCCATGCCGTCTGAAGACGGAGGAATCGGCTCATTGTCGCTTCCGCCGCACTCAATGGAGGCGGAGCAGTCTGTTTTGGGCGGTTTGATGCTGGAAAATCCGGCATGGGACAGGATTGCCGATGTGGTTTCGGGAGAGGATTTTTACCGGCATGAACACCGCCTGATTTTCCGATCCATTGCCAAATTGATCAATGAGAGCCGTCCTGCCGATGTCATCACGGTTCAGGAGGATTTGCAGCGGAACGAAGAGCTGGAAGCAGCGGGGGGATTCGAATATCTGATTTCCCTGGCACAAAATACTCCGTCTGCCGCTAACATCCGGCGCTATGCCGAAATCGTGCGCGAGCGTTCCATTATGCGCCAACTCGCCGAAGTGGGAACGGAAATTGCCCGCAGCGCCTACAATCCGCAAGGCAGGGATGCAGGCCAGCTTTTGGATGAGGCGGAAAACAAAGTATTCCAAATTGCAGAAAGCACGGCTAAATCCAAGCAGGGATTTCTCGAGATGCCTGCGCTTTTGAAAGAAGTGGTCGAGCGCATCGACATGCTTTATTCACGCGATAACCCGGATGAAGTTACCGGCGTGTCAACAGGCTTTATCGACCTCGATAAAAAAACCTCGGGCCTGCAGCCGGGAGATTTGATTATTGTCGCCGGTCGTCCTTCTATGGGTAAAACCGCCTTTTCCATCAATATTGCCGAACATGTGGCCATCGAAGGCAAGCTGCCGGTTGCCGTTTTCTCGATGGAGATGGGCGGTGCGCAGTTGGTTATGCGTATGCTCGGTTCCGTCGGACGGCTTGATCAGAGTATTTTAAAAACAGGCAGGCTGGCGGACGAACATTGGGGGCGGTTGAACGAGGCCGTCGTCAAGCTTTCCGATGCACCTATGTATATCGATGAGACACCGGGCTTGACTGCGCTCGAACTACGCGCCCGTGCCCGCCGTCTTGCACGTCAGTTCAACGGAAAATTGGGATTGATCGTCATCGACTACCTGCAACTGATGTCGGGTTCGGGGCGTTCGGACAACCGTGCTTCGGAGTTGGGAGAAATTTCACGTTCGCTTAAAGCGTTGGCGAAAGAATTGCAGGTTCCTATCATCGCTTTGTCTCAGTTGAGCAGGACGGTCGAATCGCGTACCGACAAACGCCCGATGATGTCCGACCTCCGCGAATCCGGTGCTATCGAGCAAGATGCCGACCTGATTATGTTTATGTACCGTGACGAATATTATAATCAGGAATCGAAGATGAAAGGTTTAGCGGAATGTATTATCGGCAAACACCGTAACGGCCCGGTTGGAAAAGTTTTCCTGACATGGATGGGTCAGTTTACCAAATTCGACAATGCTGCCTATGTTCCCGACGCTGAAGAGATAGGGGATTGAATGCCTAGATGAAAATTTATTGGGCGAAGATGTGCAAAATAGTTTAAAATTCTTGTAGGAGTTCTCCTAATAAAATAAAAGATGCAGTCTTGAAGCATTTTGTATTCAGACGGCAGATAATTGAAAAATACATTACCGGTTAACGTGTTATTGCTTATGTATATACGAAGACAACAAGGTTTCACGCTGATAGAGCTGCTCATTGTGATGGTTATTGCAACCATTATGGCAATGATAGCTTTCCCCAGTATGAGTCAATGGATTGCATCGCGTCGCGTTGCAACTCAGGCGGAGCAGATTGCCAATCTCTTGCGTTTTTCAAGGGGAGAGGCGGTCCGGCTCAATGTTCCTGTCTATATCTGTCCTGTTCAGGTTAAAAAAGACGGTACGGCCAACAATAAATGTGACTTCAGCAAGAAGGAGCAGGGAATGTTGGCTTTCGGCGATAAGAATGGCGATAAGGCATACGGAGGGGATACGGTAGATGTTTCCATCCGCAGTGTGGTATTGAATGATGATATCAAGGATAAGCGGATTAATTACACCTTCAACCATGTCGCTTTCGGTCAATCCCAGCCGGTTGCAGACCGTGTAGTTTGGACATTCAATCAAAACGGGACGTTCGGTTATACGAACGACCAGAATCTTACAAGCAAATCCAGATTTTCTTATTCCGACGGTTATATTCAAATTGTTCTGACAGATGCTAGAGCAGTTTCAGATGCTGATAAGAAATTCCGTTCAGCCGTAGTCTTGATTGACAGCAGTGGCAGGGTCGAAGTTTGCCCTAGGGGTGATCAGCGTACTATGTGCCAGTATAAATAACAGTTTCAGTTTTAAAAATGAATATGAATAATAATGATTGTTGCCGTCTGAAAAATCCCCAGTCGGGTATGACGTTAATAGAAGTCTTGGTCGCCATGTTCGTTCTGACTATCGGTATTTTGGCGTTACTGTCTGTTCAGTTGCGGACGGTTACTTCTGTTCGGGAAGCGGAAACCCAAACGATTGTCAGCCAGATTACCCAAAACCTGATGGAAGGAATGTTGATTAATCCGACCATTGGTTCGGACAGCAACAAGAAAAACTATAATCTTTACACAGGGTCGTATACCCCTTCTTCCTCCGACGGCGATTTCACGCTTAATAATTTGAAAACCAAGAAGGATTTGGCAAAAGCCCAGTTGGACAGGTTCGGTTATGAATTGAAAAATGCCTTGCCGGATGTGGCAGCTATTCATTATGCCGTCTGTAAGGATTCGTCGGGTAATGCGCCGACATTGTCCGACAGCGGTGCTTTTTCTTCAAATTGCGACAATAAGGCAAATGGGGATACTTTAATTAAAGTATTGTGGGTAAATGATTCGGAAGGGCAACAGGACATTGACTCTACCAATCTGAAAACCCATGGTAACAATATTGTGTATACCTATCAGGCAAGGGTCGGAGGTCAGGAATGAGACGTAAAATACTAACCGTGCCAAAAGACGGCTATGATGGTATGAAGGGTTTCACCATTGTTGAATTTCTGGTTGCGGGTCTGCTCAGTATGATTGTCCTGATGGCGGTCGGATCGAGTTACTTTACATCCCGGAAATTAAATGATGCGGCAAACAATCGTCTTTCTGCTCAGCAGGATTTGCGTAATGCGGCAACATTGATTGTTCGCGATGCAAGAATGGCGGGTAATTTCGGCTGCTTTAATATGGCTGTAAATTCTTCAAAAGCCGTTGTTTTCGATAAAACTGAGAAAGATCTCTTCTTTGCGTTGAAAAAGGGTAATTTGGATAAACTGATTCCCGTTGCTGAATCCACAGATATTAAATATCCGGGTTTTAGTCAGTCCGGAAAGGCATTGATTTTCCAGTACGGTATTGATGATCTTGATGCGAGTGCTGAGACTGTTGTAGTCAGCAGCTGTTCCGCAATAGCAAAACCGGGTAAGAAAATATCTACCTTGGGAGAAGCAAAGAGTGAATTAAACATTACGGATGATAAACAAAATGGAAATATCACCCGTCAGAAACATGAGGTCAATGCTTATGCGGTCGGCAGCATTTCGGGTGAGGAGGGTTTATTCCGTTTTCAATTGAAGGATAATGGGCAGTGGGGTAATCCTCAGTTGTTGGTTAAAAAGATTAATAAAATGGATATACGGTATATTTATGTTTCCGATTGTCCTCTGAGAGAGGGTGATGGAAAAGTTGAGAAGTTCAAATATACAGATACGTTTGATACTTCGCAGGCGGCAGTTACACCTGCCGAGGTTGAGATTTTGTTGAATAGCGGTAAGTTTGCTGCCTCTGCCGACAATGAAGTTTATGCTTACCGTATCAATGCGACAATACGAGGGGGGAATGTATGCGCAAACAGAACGCTTTAATGAAAGTTTCACTCCCTTACAGACAGAAAGGGTTTGCATTATTCATCGTTTTGATGGTGATGATTGTAGTAGCTTTCCTGGTTGTTATTGCCGCTCAGTCTTACAATACCGAACAAAGGATAAGTGCCAATGATTCGGACAGGAAACTGGCATTGTCTTTAGCAGAAGCCGCATTGAGGGATGGTGAACTTCATGTTTTGGATTTGGAAGAGAAAGAAGTTACATTTAGTGAAAATTGTACAGACGGGTTGTGCACAGCTCCGGATGTACGGACGACTACCGGTCCTAATGAGAAATTCGGCAATATTACGGTTGAAGGCAATCCTAAGGTTGAAGCATGGAAGCGTTTTTGCCCTAATAATTCGGCAAATCTCTGCATCGACCAAGGAAAGGAATATGGAAAAGGGGTAGAGGGTGTTAGTAAGATGCCGCGTTACATTATCGAGTATCTGGGTGAAGAAAATAGTCGGAATGTTTATCGGGTTACTGCCAAGGCTTGGGGTAAGAATGCTAATACTGCGGTCGTCCTTCAATCTTATGTAAGCAATAATGATGAGCAATAAAATGGAACAAAAAGGGCTTACATTGGTTGAGGTAATGATAGTTGTCGCGATACTCGGCATTATCAGCGTCATTGCCATACCTTCTTATCAAAGTTATATTGAAAAAGGCTATCAGTCCCAGCTTTATACGGAGATGGTCGGTATCAACAATGCTTTCAGGCAGATTATTGTGAAGAATCCGGGAAAAAGTAATCAGCAGCTTGAAGCGGAACTGGTACAGTTCGTATCCGGTTACAAGATGAATCCGAAGATTTCCGACAAGTATGCAGTTTCTGGAAAATTCGTTGATGCGAGCAAGTCAAGGGCATACAGGTTGATCGGTGTTCCGAAGGCAGGTACGGGTTATACCTTGTCGATATGGGTGAACAGCGTGGGCGATGGATACAAATGCCGTGATGCCGCTTCGGCAAAGGCCTATAAAGAGCAGTTGTCTGGAGACAGTGGTTGTGAAGCCTTATCCAACCGTAAGAAATAGAATAGGTTTGAAGATGCCGTCTGAAAATCGGTTTTCAGACGGCATCTTTTTTGGAATACAGTGCAACGGTTTATGTCATCAAATAGCCCAAGATGCCTGACGAGCCGACCCCTATCAATACGGTAAGCAGCATAGAAAAACGGCAGGCTGCAAAGGCGGTTAATGCGATGGCAATAAGTTCGTGCGGCTTGTCGGATACAAAATAGGGGGCAATGACGGAAATCAGGACGCAGCCCGGCGCGGCTTCCATAATGGTTTGGGCGCGACGGCTTAGGGTTCGGTTACGCAGTGCGAAAAATCCTATCAGACGTGTAGAGTAGGTTACGGCAAGCATAGAGGCAAACAACAGGAATGATTGGAGCGACAGCAAATCTTTCATTTTTGTTCTCCCCAGAGATAAGCCGATAACAGACCGGACAGTGCGCCGGCAGGAACATACCACGCGCCGTCAACGGTCAGGTAAACGGCTGATGCAACAAACAGGCTGACAAACCAAGGTCTTGATGCGGAAAAACTTTTCCACATCCCCCTCAATAAAACTAGAAATACGGCAGGAAACGCCATACCGAATCCCCAAGCGGCCACATTGCCGAACATAGGTCCTACTGCCGCGCCGAAAGTGGCAAATCCTATCCAAGTAGTGTAGAGGATAAAGCATACACCCATATAAAAAGGCATATTGAATGTGGGCAAGCCGGCTGCTTTCCGTTTTTGGATTTCGGAGAATGCCATAGCCCAGCTTTCATCACACATAAAAAACAGTGCGGGCACGGCTTTTTTCAGCGGTATTTCTTTCATGTGCGGGGCAAGTGCCGCCCCCATCAGGATATGCCGCGAATTAATCATAAAGGTTACGGTGGCGATAAGCAGTATCGGCAGAGGTTCCGCCCACAGGTTGACCGTTGCAAATTCGGAGCCTCCGGCAAAATTCATACCGGTCATCAGCAACATCTCCAGCCAACTCATGCCTTTTTGCCCACCCTGCATACCGAGTATTAATGCCCAGGGCAGAAGTCCGATAAGTATGGGCGAACTTTCTTTGATGCCGCGTATAAATTCGTTACGGGGCGAGCTTATGTGTGTCATATTAATATTGATATGTAAGAAGGTCGGGCATTATACACAGACGGAGTATTTCAAAACAAAACCTATTTGCTGTGTTTCAGTGTAAACACGGCTTGTGTATAATCTCCCATCTTTGAAATCGGCCGTATGCAGGAGCAAGACGATGAATATTGAAGTAGAAATGAAAGTATTGGACGAACGGATGGCGGATTTTGTCCCTGCCTATGCGACAGCGGGTTCTGCCGGTTTGGACTTGCGAGCTTGTTTGGATGAGGAAGTTATCCTGCAGCCGGGTGAAACGTTTCTTGTGCCGACAGGTTTGGCAATTTATTTGGCCAATCCTGCATATGCCGCCGTTTTGCTGCCCCGTTCCGGATTGGGGCATAAACACGGTATTGTCTTGGGTAACTTGGTCGGTTTGATTGACTCTGATTATCAAGGGGAATTGAAGGTGTCGTTATGGAACAGAAGCAGCGAACCGTTTGCCGTCAAACCGTTTGAGCGTATCGCACAGATGGTTGTCGTGCCAATCGTGCAGGCGCGTTTCAAACGTGTCGAAGAATTTGTCGGAAGCAGCCGGGGAGAAGGCGGCTTCGGCAGTACGGGTTTGCATTGAATATAAAATGCCGTCTGATGGGTGCCGTCAGGTTCAGACGGCATATCTTCCGATATACCGACAACCGGAGAAAATCATGAATACCTTACTCAAGCAGCTCAAACCCTATCCCTTTGCCCGACTGCGTGAAGCGATGCAGGGCATTTCCGCGCCCGAAGGCGTGGAAGCCGTCCCCCTTCACATCGGCGAACCGAAACATCCGACACCGAAAGTCATTACGGATGCGCTGACCGCCTCATTGCACGAGTTGGAAAAATATCCGCTGACGGCCGGTTTGCCTGAACTGCGTCAGGCGTGTGCGAACTGGTTAAAACGCCGTTATGACGGCTTGACGGTCAATCCGGATAATGAAATTCTGCCGGTTTTAGGCAGTAGGGAGGCGTTGTTTTCTTTTGTTCAAACCGTGTTGAACCCTGTTTCAGACGGCATCAAACCCGCAATTGTCAGCCCGAATCCCTTTTATCAGATTTATGAAGGTGCGACACTTTTGGGCGGTGGTGAAATCCATTTTGCTAATTGCCCCGCGCCGTCTTTCAATCCGGACTGGGGCAGCGTTCCCGAAGAAATTTGGCACCGCACCAAGATGGTATTTGTCTGCTCGCCCAACAACCCCAGCGGCAGCGTGCTGGATTTGGACGGCTGGAAAGAAGTTTTTGATTTACAGGATAAATATGGTTTCATTATTGCCTCGGATGAATGCTATTCCGAAATCTATTTCGACGGCAACAAACCTTTGGGCTGCCTGCAAGCCGCTGCACAGTTGGGTCGAAGCAGGCAAAAACTGCTTATGTTCACCAGTCTCTCGAAACGTTCCAACGTACCTGGTTTGCGTTCCGGTTTTGTCGCCGGCGATGCCGAACTGCTTAAAAACTTTCTGCTTTACAGAACCTATCACGGCAGTGCAATGAGCATTCCCGTGCAGCGCGCAAGCATTGCCGCTTGGGATGACGAACAGCACGTTATCGACAACCGCCGTATGTATCAGGAAAAATTTGAGCGCGTTATTCCCATTTTGCGACAGGTATTTGACGTTAAATTACCGGATGCCTCGTTTTACATCTGGTTGAAAGTCCCCGATGGCGACGATTTGGCATTTGCACGCAATTTATGGAAAAAAGCCGCTATCCAAGTATTGCCCGGACGCTTTTTGGCACGGGATACCGAACAGGGTAATCCCGGGGAAGGTTATGTCCGTATTGCCTTGGTTGCAGATGTTGCAAGTTGTGTTAAAGCTGCGGAAACCATTGTTTCCCGATATCGGTAAAGAATAAAAAATGCCGTCTGAACTTTTGTTCAGACGGCATTTTTCAATATTTTACGGTTGAATTTGCTGTAACGGTATTTACTTCACTTTTAATCTAATCGGCTTGCCTGCAAACACGTTTAAACTTAAAATCCCCGTGTTTGACACAATACCGAACAGATTATGTTTTTTGTCCTTTCCCCTGCGAAAAACCTTAACGAAAAAGACCCTGCCCCTGTCAGCGAGTTTACCCAACCCGACCTGCTGGCAGAGTCCGAAATGCTAATGCAGCAGCTGCGCGAGCTTGCGCCGCAACAGATTGCCGAACTGATGCACGTTTCCGACAAAATTGCCCTCTTAAACGCGCAGCGCAATGCAGAATGGCACACGCCGTTTACGCCGGAAAACGCCAAACAGGCAGTCTTTATGTTCAACGGCGATGTTTACGAAGGTATGGATGCAAACACATTGAATACCGATCAAATACAATATCTGCAAAACCATGTACGCCTGCTGTCTGGTTTGTACGGTCTTCTGCGCCCATTAGACCTAATGCAGCCCTACCGCCTGGAAATGGGAACGTCCTTCGCCAATTTGCGCGGCAAGAATTTGTATGAGTTTTGGGGCGACATCATTACCAACCTTTTAAATGATACGCTTGCCCAAGCAGGCAGCAATACGCTTGTCAACCTTGCCTCACAGGAATATTTCAAGTCCGTCAACACGAAAAAACTTCGGGCGCGGCTGATTACACCGATATTTAAAGACGAAAAAAACGGCAAATATAAAATTATCAGTTTCTATGCCAAGCGCGCGCGCGGATTAATGGTGCGCTATGCGGCAGAACACAATATTACCGATCCTGAAATGCTGAAAAATTTTAATTACGAAGGCTACGCATTCAATGATGCGGCTTCCAATGAAAGCGAATGGGTGTTTATGCGTTCGGAACAAATAAAGTGAAAACAATAAATTAAGTATTTTCCGAAAAAAGTGCTTGGCAAAATGTATAAACTTCATTATTATTCCTACTCTTCAAGAAGACGGAAGCGTGGCAGAGCGGTTTAATGCAACGGTCTTGAAAACCGTCGAGGGTTGATAGCCCTCCGTGAGTTCGAATCTCACCGCTTCCGCCATTTNTTGAGCGTAGAACCAAATAAGAATGCAATAGTAGCAAATATTGTATTTTTATTTGGTTTTACTGCATTATCGGAAACGTGGCAGAGAGGCTGAATGCAGCGGACTCGAAATCCGCTGAGGGTGCAAATCCTCCGTGGGTTCGAATCCCACCGTTTCCGCCACAAAGCAAAACCGCCCCATAATGGGGCGTTTCTTTTTGGTGCGAATCTGCACAGTTACCATAAAAGAATCATTGGTTTACAATGATTTTCCGTAACGCCCTGCAACAAACCGCAATCGGCAGACGCTTTTTATCAATGTTTTATGGTATTAATTTATATGGTTATTTTTTAAAGTGGGAACTTGCCATAATGGTTAAAGCCGTTACTTCGTTTAATCCTGTTCGGGTTAGGGATGCGGGGAAAGCGGGTTTTATCAAGCTAGTGCGTTTTGATGTGAGAATGCCGTCTGAACCTTGGTTTCAGACGGCATTGCTATTGCTGATGCGGCTTTATTCGCAATTCAGGTCTCGGGTTTTTTCTGCAAATGAATCCATGGCGATTTGGCACAGTTGCTTGCGCTGATTCAAGTCGGCAGCAGGTAGGGCTTGGAATAGGAATTTAGTGTTGTTGCGTGCAAAATTTGCCTTGTTGCCGGCTTTGTTGTAACAGGTTTCGGCGCGTTTGAAATATTGTTGGCAAATCGGCGGCAGCTCGTCCATAGTCAGGGGCTTGCTCTTATGCATACCGTGTGCGGATGCAGGAAGGGCGGTTGCCAAAAGGATGCTAATCAGGATGGTTGGAATAGCTTTCATATTATTGTCTTTTCCTAGGGTAAAAACTAAAGATTATATTATTTATAATCAATGAGTGTTGCGTTTAATCATAATCAGGCAGATAGGAATAACTAATGCCGTCTGAACGATAAATGTTCAGACGGCATTTTTGCCTTTATGGTTATAAGGTGCTTAGTGCCTGATTAAAGGTTGCGCTTGGACGCATCGCTTGCGCGGCTTTTTCAGGATTGGCTGCGTAGTAGCCGCCGATGTCGACCGCTTTGCCTTGTACGGCAGAGAGTTCTTCAACGATTTTGGCTTCGTCGGCAGTCAAAGCGGCTGCCAATGGAGCAAATACGGCTTTCAGTTCGGCATCTTTGTCTTGCGCCGCCAATTCTTGCGCCCAGTAGAGGGTGAGGTAGAAATGGCTGCCGCGGTTGTCGAGTTCGCCGGCTTTGCGTTTAGGCGATTTGTCGTTCAACAGCAGTTTTTCGGTGGCTGCATCCAAAGTGTCGGCGAGGACTTGGGCTTTGGCGTTGCCGGTTTTTTGCGCCAGATGTTCAAACGATACGGCAAGCGCGAGAAATTCGCCCAAAGAGTCCCAACGCAGGTGGTTTTCTTCGAGGAACTGTTGGACGTGTTTCGGTGCAGAACCGCCCGCGCCAGTTTCAAACATACCGCCACCATTCATCAATGGAACGATAGACAGCATTTTCGCGCTTGTGCCGAGTTCCAAAATTGGGAACAAGTCGGTCAGGTAGTCGCGCAGGACGTTACCGGTTACGGAGATGGTGTCTTCGCCGTTTTTCAGACGGCCTAAGCTGAACTTGGCGGCTTCTTCAGGAGCGAGGACGCGGATGTCGAGACCATTTGTATTCAGTTCGGCAAGGTAGGCTTTAACCTTGGCGAGCAGGCTCTTGTCGTGCGGACGGTTTTCGTCGAGCCAGAACACGGCAGGCGTGTTGCTCAGGCGGGCACGGTTGACGGCGAGTTGCACCCAGTCTTTGACCGGAGCGTCTTTGGTTTGGCACATACGCCAGATGTCGCCTGCTTCAACGTTGTGCTGCATCAGGACTTTTCCCGCCGCATCGATGACTTGAACCTGACCGTCGGCTTCGATTTCGAAAGTTTTGTTATGCGAACCGTATTCTTCGGCTGCTTGCGCCATCAGACCGACGTTAGGAACGGTACCCATGGTTGTCGGGTCAAACGCGCCGTGTTCGCGACAGAAATCGATGGTTGCTTGGTAAACACCGGCATAGCTGCTGTCAGGAATGACGGCTTTGGTGTCTTGCGCCTTGCCGTTTTTGTCCCACATACGGCCGGAGTTACGAATCATCGCAGGCATAGAAGCATCGACGATGACATCGCTGGGGACGTGCAGATTGGTAATGCCTTTGTCAGAATCGACCATCGCCAAATCAGGGTTGGCGGCGTAAACGGCAGCGATTTCGGCTTCGACGGCAGCGCGGGTGTCCGCATCCAGTTTGTCCAGATTGGCAAGCAGGTTGCCGAAGCCGTTGTTGACGTTGACGCCTGCGGCAGCCAGTTTGTCGCCGAATTTTTCAAAGACAGGAGCAAAGAATACTTTGACGGCGTGTCCGAAGATAATCGGATCGGACACTTTCATCATCGTGGCTTTCATATGCAGCGAGAACAATACGCCTTTAGCTTTCGCGTCTTTGACTTGCTCGGCAAGGAAGGCAAGCAGGGCTTTTTTGCTCATTACGGTCGCGTCGATGATTTCGCCGGCTTTCAGGGCAACAGGCTCGCGCAGCTCTTTTTTGTTACCTTGTTTGTCGGTGAACACGATGGATACGGAAGTCGCATCGGGTACGGTAACGGATTGTTCGTTATGGAAAAAGTCGCCGCTTTGCATGGTGGCAACGTGGGTTTTGGAGTCTTTCGTCCATGCGCCCATGCTGTGCGGATTTTTTTTCGCAAAGTTTTTCACTGCTTTAGGGGCGCGACGGTCGGAGTTGCCTTCGCGCAGGACAGGGTTTACCGCGCTGCCTTTGATGCGGTCGTAGCGTTCGCGTACGGCTTTTTCTTCATCGGTTTGAGGGTCGGCAGGATAATCGGGGACGGCAAAGCCTTTAGACTGCAATTCTTTAATCGCGGCGGTCAGTTGCGGTACGGACGCGCTGATGTTCGGCAGTTTGATTACGTTGGCGTCGGGCTGTTTTACCAGTTCGCCCAATTCGGCAAGCGCGTCGCGTACGCGCTGCGCTTCGGTCAGATATTCGGGGAATGCCGCCAAAATACGGCCGGACAGGGAAATGTCGGCAGTTTTGACATCAATATCGGCGTGGCGGGCAAACGCCTGCACAATCGGCAGCAGAGATTGAGTCGCCAGCGCGGGGGCTTCGTCGGTATGGGTGTAGATAATGGTGGCTTTACTGGTCATGGGATATTCTCTTGTAGGTTAGGTTTTTCTTTTCGAATGCGGCGCAAAAGGCGCGCTGCGTGGCTATTATTGCATATTTCTGCAGGCTTGGGATATGTGTCCGAATAGGGTTTAAATGTGAAAATGCCATCTGAAGGCTTCAGACGGCATTGTTTTGTTTCGGATGTTATTCCGGCGCGCGGAAGCTGTCGTGGCAGGATTTGCAGCTTGAGCCGGTTTCGCTGTAGGCGGCTTTGATTTCATCCAGTTTGCCGGTTTGGGCGGCAGCGTTGAGTTTTTCGACGGCGGCGGCGAATTTTGTTTTTTCGGCTTCAAATTTTGCACCATCCGACCAAACGGCGGGCAGTGCGCGCCCGTTGCCTTGCGGATCGGAATCAAAAAGCGTAAAAGGTTTTTTGCTGCTGTTGGCAAACGCCGCCGCCGCCTGTTTGAATTTTTCGACATCGTAAGGTTCTTCGCCTTTGACCATTTTGCCCATACGCGAGAAGTCGGGCATCATAGATTTGAACGCGGCGGTGCGGTTTTCGGAAATTTCGCCTTTGGGCTGTGCGGGCGCGCCGCCGTTTCCGCAGGCGGAAAGGAGCAGTGTGATGGCGGCGGCAGCAAGGCTGATTTGGGTTTTCATGTTGAATGTGTCCTGTTGTGGTGGTATGGTTGTTTTGAATCAGGCGGTCATGCCGTCTGAAGGGCGTTATGATACCTGAAACAGGTTTGGGAAACGAGAAAGAAAGGAAAAACAATGGCTGTTTTAATTACCGGTGCTTCGGCAGGATTCGGAGAAGCGATGTGCCGCACGTTTGTCGGGGCGGGATACCGCGTTATCGGTGCGGCGCGTCGTGCGGACAGGCTTCAGGCCTTGGCGGATGAATTGGGTGCTTTGTTTTACCCTTTGGAAATGGACGTGTCGTGCCGCGAGTCGGTGGAAAACGCCTTAAACGGCATCCCCGATGAATTTTCCGACATCGACTGCCTCATCAACAATGCCGGGCTGGCTTTGGGTTTGGACACGGCGGACAAGGCGGATTTTGAAGATTGGGAAACAATGATTCAAACCAATGTTTTGGGTTTGACGTTTCTAACGCGCAAGATTTTGCCGCAAATGGTGGAACGCGGCGGCGGCTATGTGATGAATTTGGGTTCGATTGCAGGCAATTATGCTTATGCCGGCAGCAACGTTTACGGGGCGACCAAGGCGTTTGTGCGCCAGTTCAGCCTGAATTTGCGCGCAGAGCTGGCGGATAAGAACATCCGCGTTACCAATATCGAGCCGGGTTTGTGCGGCGATACGGAGTTTTCCAACGTGCGTTTCAAAGGCGATGACGAGAGGGCGGCGGGCGTGTATGAGGGTGTAGAATTTATCCGCCCCGAAGATATTGCGGAAACCGCATTGTGGCTGTACCGCCGGCCGGCGCATATGAATGTGAACACGATTGAAATTATGCCCGTGGCGCAGACTTTTGCAGGAATGAAGGTCATAAAAACAGCCGTGCCCGAAGTGCGGGAAGACTTTGAAAAACAGAGTATGTCGCTGTTTTCCCGCATCAGGTCTTGGTTCAAATGATGCGGAATGCCGTCTGAAGACAGTTTCAGACGGCATTTTTACGGAGTAGGCAATAAGTCCGCCAATTTGGGGTTGCCTTCTTTCGGTATCGGGCGCGGATTGCCTTCCGCATCGATGGCGACATAAGTGAACACGGCTTCGGTTACGAGGTGGCGGTCTTCGGTAACGCAATCGTTCATCAAAGTTTTCACCCAGACTTCGACTTTAAGCTGGAGGGAAGTATTGCCCACGCGGACGCAATGCCCGTAGCAGCAGACGACGTTGCCGACCTTGACCGGGCGGATGAAGTTCATTTCCTGAACGGCGACGGTAACGATGCGTCCTTGTGCGATTTCCGCCGCCAATATGCCGCCGCCCAAATCCATTTGCGACATAATCCAGCCGCCGAAAATGTCTTGGTTGGGATTGGTATCGCGCGGCATAGCGACGGTACGCAGGAGCAGTTCGCCTTGAGGGCGTTGGCGGTTGCCTTCTTCGTGCTGCATAAAGTTTCCTTGTTTTATTGAAATATAAATCGGACCTGCACCCCTGCCCGAAACGGGAAGTCGGGAAGTGCGTAGTTTAACCCATTTGAGACATACAAGGGCGGGCGTAGGGCAGATTCACAAGGCGTATTGTAGGGCGGGGCTGTAGAGTGGGCTTCAGTCCGCCAATCCCGCCAAATCCTACCCTAAGCAACTGAACCGTCATTCCCGCGCAGGCGGGAATCCGGACCTGTCCGCACGGAAACTTATCGGTTAAAAGGTTTCTCTAGATTCCGCATCCTAGATTCCCGCCTGCGCGGGAATGACGGGTTTCAAGATTACGGTGTTGTCGGGGATGANAGGAAATGGCGAGAATTGTGTAAAAAATGCCGTCTGAAACCGTTGGAAGCATCGTAAACGTTGGAGTCGATGAATCGGTGGGCTTCGGCCCGCCATTTCCATCAATCCCACATTTCTACCGTTTTCATCGAATCCATCGAATCCGCCCCTTTCGACAATCCGACCCTATGCAACTGAACCGTCATTCCCACGGAAGTGGGAATCTAGAACGCGGGGTTTGAGCAACTGTTTTTATCCGATAAGTTTCTGTGCGGACAGGTCTGGATTCCCGCCTGCGCGGGAATGACGAATCCATCCATACGGAAACCTGCACCACGTCATTCCCACGAAAGTGGGAATCTAGAATCTCGGGGTTTCAGTCATTTCCGATAGATTCCCGCTGCGTCGGGGGTCTGGATTCCCGCCTGCGCGGGAATGACGGGTTGCAAGATTACGGTGTTGTCGGACGGATTTCAAGATTGCGGTGTTATCGGGAATGACGGTTCGGGTATTTCCCTACGCCCGCCCCGCGCCTGTAAACGGCAAGTGCATCAAAAATACCGTCTGAAGGTTCAGACGGCATCGGTATCGGGGAATCAGCGAGCCGTAGCAACTGTATTTTTCACCCCGTCGGGCAAAAATACCAAAACTCAAATCAAGCCGTCCGGATACCGTTTTCGGCGGTATCGTTTTCGGCAAAATAATCACGCATCCGGGCATTCGATATCGTCAGCAGTTTGCGCATCCATGCCGTAACGGCAACCTTATACGGCTTACCCTTGGACAGCAGGCATTGGTGGAAATCCCGAATAAGCGGTTCAAAACGTGTCGCTACCACGGTAGCCATATACAGCACCTTACGCACCGCAGACCTTCCGCCAAAGCAGCGGCTTTTGAATTTGGTTTCCCCGCTCTCCCCCGGGTGCGGGGCAATGCCGACCAGACTCGCTATCCGTTTGTGCGACAGCCGCCCCAATTCAGGTAGCATCGCCATCAGCGTAGCCGTCGTTATCGAACCGATGCCTTTGATTTGCTCTGCCACTTGG
>NZ_JBPBFH010000036.1:0-20174 GCF_050896295.1 Neisseria sp. SLRRB23 | reverse complement strand
GTTTGGAATACGGCCGATGGCAACGATCAGTTTGTCGAATACTTCGGTTTTGGCTTCGCCGGCAGCAGTTTCGTAAGCAACGGAAACGCCTTTGCCTTCAGATTTGATGTCGCCGATTTTCACGCCCAATTCAATGCTCAAGCCTTGCTCTTTGGTAAAGTATTTGAAGGCTTCTTTGGCGATTTGTTGGTCTGCGGCAGCCAGGAAGGTCGGCGCAGCTTCAAGAATGGTAACTTCTGCACCCACGCGGTTCCATACGGAACCCATTTCCAGGCCAATCACGCCGGAACCGATCACGCCGAGTTTGGCAGGTACTTCAGTCAGGTTCAATGCGCCTTCGTTGTCCAATATGTTCACGTTGTCGATAGCGACTTGCGGCAGCGGACGCGGTACGGAACCGGTCGCTACGATGACGTGTTTGGCTTCGATAACGGTTTTCTCGCCTTTGTTATTGACTTCGATTTGGTAAGCATCGCCATTTTTACCGGCAAAGGAAGCAGTACCGAACAGGCTGGTTACTTTATTTTTTTGGAACAGGAATTTCACGCCGCCGGTCAGTTTGGTCACGATGGCATCTTTGCGCTCAATCATTTTGGCCGCGTCGAATTTTACGTCGCCGACAGTGATACCGTGTTCGGCAAACTCATGTTGCGCGGCGTGGAAATGTTCGCTGGATTGCAACAGGGCTTTGGAAGGGATGCAACCTACGTTCAAGCAAGTGCCGCCCAATGCCGGGGCATTGCCTGCTTTGTTAACACCTGCGTCAACGCAAACGGTTTTGAAACCCAGTTGTGCGGCACGGATGGCGGCAACGTATCCGCCCGGACCTGCACCAATCACTACTACATCATATTGAGACATCGTGTCATCCTTTACTTTTGGCAGTATCTCAAAATAAAAACGATACTTTTGGTTTCTTTTTTATTTTGAATGACTGCGTTTTGATGGTTTCAAGAAAAGGCCGTCTGAAAGTCTATATCTGTCGATTCATTCGAATCAAATGTTTCAGACGGCCTCAATCGTTCGTTGAGCCTATTGTAGCACGATACTACATTACGCTACATCTAAATATAGTGGATTAAATTTAAATCAGGACAAGGCGACGAAGCCGCAGACAGTACAGATAGTACGGCAAGGCGAGGCAACGCCGTACTGGTTTAAATTTAATCCACTATAAAAATTCAGACGGCCTTTTCATTAACAAATAAAAGGCCGTCTGAAACGATTACAGATCCAATAACAGGCGAGCTGGGTCTTCCAACGCGTCTTTAATGGCTACCAAGGTCAATACAGCTTCGCGGCCGTCGATGATACGGTGGTCGTAAGACAGAGCCAGATACATCATTGGACGGACAACAACTTGACCGTTTTCAACCACAGCGCGCTCTTTAGTGGCGTGCATACCCAAAATCGCAGATTGAGGTGGGTTGATGATCGGGGTGGACATCATAGAACCGAAAGTACCGCCGTTGGTAATACTGAATGTACCGCCGGTCAGATCTTCGATAGCGATTTTGCCGTCTTTGGCTTTTTTCGCGTAATCAACAATTGCTTGTTCAATGTCGGCAATGCTCATTTGGTCGGCATCGCGCAGGATTGGCACAACCAAACCGCGTGGGCTGCCAATCGCGATACCGATGTCAAAGTAGCCGTGGTACACGATGTCTTTGCCGTCAACAGAAGCATTCACAACCGGATATTTTTTCAGGGCGGCAACAGCGGCTTTAACGAAGAAGGACATAAAGCCCAATTTCACGCCGTGTTCTTTCTCGAATTTTTCTTTGTACTTCGCACGCAAGTCCATGATCGGTTTCATGTTGACTTCGTTGAATGTAGTCAGAATGGCGTTTTCTTGTTGAGAAGCCAAGAGGCGTTCTGCAACACGGGCACGCAGGCGACTCATTGGTACGCGTTCTTCAGGACGTGCGCCGGCAGGAAGTGCAACGGCAGGAGCAGCGGCTGCAGCAGGTTTGGCAGCGGCATTTTGTACGTCTTCTTTTAATACGCGACCGTCACGGCCGGAACCTTGCAATGCGTTCACGTCAACACCGGTCTCGGCAGCCAGTTTGGCAGCGGCAGGCATCGCGGCGTTGTTTTGTGCAGCAGCAGGAGTGGCAGCTGGGGCTGCTTCGGCAGGAGCGGCTGCAGGTGCTTCAGCGGTGGCAGTAGCAGCGGTATCGATGCGTGCCAAAACTTGATCGGCAACAACGGTTTCACCGTCTTGCGCTACGATTTCAACCAATACGCCGGCTTGTGGAGAGGGTACTTCCAAAACCACTTTGTCCGTTTCGATATCGATCAGGATTTCATCACGGGCAACGGCTTCGCCAACTTTTTTCTTCCATTCCAAGAGCGTGCCTTCAGATACGCTTTCAGACAACATAGGTACTTTTACATCAATAATCATTTTGTGTCTCCAATGGCCCTTTCAGACGGCCTGTTGTGTGTTTTTAATTCTGCATATGGGCATTCCACCTGAGCAGACTCAGACGGAATGCTACTTGGTTTATAACGCTAAAGCGTCTTCAACCAATTGTTTCAATTGGGCAATGTGTTTGCTTGAGTAGCCCACTGCAGGCGATGCGCTGCTTGGACGACCGGCATAAGACAGTTTTTGCTCTTCGCTGATAACGTCTTCGATGCGGTGGCGGATTTGGTAGAACGCGCCTTGGTTTTTCGGCTCTTCTTGTGCCCAAACCACAGATTTTGCGTTCGGATATTTCGCCAGTTCAGCTTTAACTTCGTCGTATGGGAACGGATACAGCTGCTCAACGCGGACAATCGCAACATCATCTTCCAGTTTACGCTCGGTACGACCTGCTTCCAAGTCATAGTAAACCTGACCGGCACACAAGACTACGCGTTTCACGCTGTCGTTGCTTACGCGTTCGGCGGTATCACCGATAACCGGACGGAAAGTCGAACCTTCGGTGAAGTTTTCCAGCGGGCTCATTGCACCTTTGAAGCGCAACAGGCGTTTGGACATGAAAATCACCAGCGGTTTGCGGTATGAACCCAAGACTTGGCGTTGCAAGAGATGGAACATTTGCGACGCTTCAGACGGCATGATGACTTGCATATTGTTCTCAGAACACAGTTGCAACCAACGTTCTACGCGTGCAGAAGAGTGCTCAGGACCTTGACCGTCGTAACCGTGCGGCAGGATGGTGGTCAGACCGCACAAGCGACCCCACTTGGTTTCGCCTGAAGACAGGAATTGGTCAATAGTCACTTGCGCGCCGTTGGCGAAGTCACCGAATTGGGCTTCCCAAATGGTCAGCTTGTCAGGCGCGGAGCAGGCAAAGCCGTACTCGAACGCCATCACGGCCTCTTCGTTCAAAATGGAGTCGATAACCAGGAACTCGCCCATGCCTTCGCCCATATGGCGCAGAGGAACATAAGTACCGTCGTCCCATTTTTCTCGTTTTTGATCGTGCAGTACTGCATGACGGTGTGAGAATGTGCCGCGGCCGGAGTCCTCACCGGAGATACGCACGCCATGACCTTTGGTTACAAGGCTTGCGTATGCCAATGTTTCGGCCATACCCCAGTCGATGGCTTGTTTGCCGGATGCCATGGCTTTACGCGCTTCAATCACACGTTTCGCAGTCGGATGCAGGGCAAAGCCTTCCGGTACGGCGGTAAACTTCTCGGTAAGACGCTCAATATCCGCAGCAGGCAAACCGGTTTCGATGTGTTCGCGCCAATCTTTGCCTTGGTATTTGCTCCAGTCGATTTGCGTGCGTTGGAAGTTGCTCAACGTTGTTTGTTCAACATGTTCGCCTTTGTCCAAAGCATCACGGTAGGCTTGGATGTAAGCGTCAGCCTCTGCTTGAGTTACCACGCCTTCGGCAATCAGTTGTTCGGTGTACAAAGCACGCGCACCCGGGTGTTGCGATACTTTTTTGTACATCATCGGTTGGGTCAAGGTCGGATCATCGCCCTCGTTGTGGCCCCATTTACGGTAGCAGACAACGTCGATCACGATGTCTTTATGGAATTTTTTGCGGTAATCCAAAGCGGCTTGGATGGCAAAGCAAACGCGCTCAGGATCATCGCCGTTCACATGGATAACCGGAGCGGAAACCATTTTTGCGATATCGGTACAGTGTACGGTTGAACGAGTATCGCGGATATCGGAAGTGGTAAAGCCGATTTGGTTGTTGATCACGATGTGAACCGTACCGCCGGTGGTATAACCGCGCGTTTTAGACAGGTTGAATGTTGCTTGGTTGACACCCAGACCGATAAATGCGGAGTCACCGTGAATCAATACCGGCAAGACCTTATCGCGGCCGTTTTCGCCCAAACGTTTTTGTTTGGCGCGCGCAGAACCTTCCACTACCGGATTAACGATTTCCAAGTGGGACGGGTTAAATGCCAAAGAAACGTGCATCGGACCATGCGGAGTGGCGATGTCGGAGCTGAAGCCCATGTGGTATTTCACGTCGCCGCTAGGCAGTTTGATTTCGGCACGACCTTCAAACTCAGCGAACAAATCGCCGGGTTTTTTGCCCAAAATGTTCACCAAAACATTTAGACGGCCTCGGTGCGCCATACCGATGATGACTTCTTCCACGCCGTCCTTACCGGCGTTTTGAATCAGGTAGTTCAAACCGGCAATCGCGCTTTCGCCGCCTTCTACACCAAAGCGTTTTTGACCGACATATTTAGTATGCAGGTAGCGTTCCAGAGTTTCGGCAGCGGTCATCTCTTTCAAGATACGGCGTTTTTGTTCAACGTTGTAGCTTGGCGTAGACAGTACGCTTTCAAAATAATTGCGAACCCAGCGGCGCTCTTCGGTATTTGGGATGTAGATGTACTCCACCGCGATATGACCGCAGTAGGTTTGTTTGAGGTTGCTGATGATTTTGGAAAGAGGCAGTTTGCCCTGACCGGAAAAATCGCCCTCGCCCATATTGAATTGAATCGCCATATCGGCATCTGACAAACCGTGGAACTTAGGATCGAGAGCTTCGATATTTTGAGGTGGGATACGTTTGAGCGGATCAAGTTGGGCTGCACCCACGCCTTGTATACGATAGGCAGAAATCAGACGCAGAACGCTGACTTGCTTTTTCATCATTGCCTCATCCACACCACCCGCAACGGCTGCGGCAATTTTCTTTTTAGCCAAAGTGGCAAATGATTCACGAATCGGTGTGTGGGCAACATCGACAGCGACTACGCCCGGCTGTTTACTCAAATCGGTAAAGTACTGTTTCCATTTTTCATCAACAGATTCCGGATTATCCAGAAACTTCTCATACAACTCCTCGATGTATGGCGCATTAGAACCAAACAGATAAGAGAAATTGAGTTTTTCGTCCATCATGGCGTGAGCTCTTTTCTTTAAAATATAAACAAAGGGTAGAAGTCCGCGTCCTGACGGCGGAACTTATGCCGTCTGAAAAGACACTTCATTCTACCCTATTTCAAACCGGATTGCTTGCATTAGTTTCATCCGACTACAACAATGCTGAACCAACAAACAATCCGACTTTCCGATATTTCCTACTCAACAATATATTAATATAAACTACCTATCATTTACAGATACATAATCCCGACGCGCCGAGCCGGTGTAAAGCTGACGGGGACGACCGATTTTCAGCGAAGGATCGCTAATCATTTCATGCCAATGCGAAATCCAGCCGACGCTGCGTGACAGGGCGAAGATAACGGTAAACATTTCAGTCGGGATTCCCAAAGCGGACAGGACGATGCCCGAATAGAAGTCGACGTTTGGATACAGCTTGCGCTCCACAAAGAACGGGTCTTTCAGGGCAATTTGTTCCAATTCCATTGCCAGCTTGAATTTTGGGCTGTCTTCCAAACCCAATTCTTTCAGCACTTCGTAACAGGTTTCACGCATGATACTGGCGCGCGGATCCATGTTGCGGTACACGCGGTGTCCGAAGCCCATCAGACGGTATTTGCGTTGTTTCACGCCTTCCATATATTCGGCAACACGGGACACATCGCCGATTTCGTCCAGCATCTTCAACACAGCTTCGTTAGCACCGCCATGGGACGCACCCCACAGGCAGGCAATACCGGCAGCAATGCAGGCAAACGGGTTTGCACCCGAAGAACCTGCCAGACGGACGGTGGAAGTCGATGCATTTTGCTCATGGTCTGCATGGAGGATAAAGATGCGGTCGAGCGCGCGCGCCAAAACCGGGTTGGGTTTATAATCTTCACACGGTGTAGCAAACATCATGTGAAGGAAGTTTTCAGAGTAAGAGAGATTGTTTTTCGGATAATTGAACGGCAAACCGTTAGAATAGCGGTAACACATTGCCGCGATTGTCGGAATTTTGGAAATCAGACGGTAAATTGCGATTTTTCGGTGTTCGGGATTGGTAATGTCCAGACTGTCTTGATAGAACGCAGACAGTGCGCCGACCACGCCGACCATCATCGCCATCGGATGCGCGTCACGTCGAAAACCACGGAAGAACCAAGTCAGCTGTTCATGCACCATCGTGTGGCGGCTGACAGTGGTATCAAATTCTTTTTTCTGCTCAGCTGTAGGCAGTTCGCCGTAAATCAACAGATAGCAAACTTCCAAATAATCGGATTTTTTGGCCAGCTGCTCGATAGGATAACCACGGTAATACAACAGACCTTCATCACCATCAATATAAGTGATTTTGGATTCGCAACTTGCAGTTGACACGAATCCGGGGTCGAATGAAAACAGACCTGTATTTTTAGTCAACGTACGGATATCAACCACATCATGGCCGATACTTGCTTCCAATACCGGCAGCTCCAAAGCCTCTTGAGTTGAGGTAATAAGTTTGACAGATTTAGACATTCTTAAAACTCCTTTGTAAGTTGGGGCTTTCGTTGCCGCATAAGCGGCACGGTCTTTTTTCAGACGGCCTCCGTATGGAAAGGGCTTGTTCGGATCGGTATCGCAAACAAGCCCTATAATACATTATGCCTGTCTGATTTTTTCAAGCATCGGGATAAGGTGCCCTTTGTCCGTTTCCGAATGCCCGTTAATCAAGGCAAGCAATTCTTGGTCTTGAAATTCAAGGAGTTCGGAAAACTCGGACAGCTCTTTATCGCTCAAATGCTCGAATTCTTTTTCCATAAACCTGCCGAAGATTAAATCTAATTCCAACAATCCCCGGCGGGTTTGAAAACGGATTTTCCGTTTGGCAATATCGTCAAAAACCATCATTTCTTAAACGGCTCGTTTCAACATAATCTCTTTAATCTTACCGATGGCTCGGGTCGGATTCAAGTGTTTAGGACATACGTCTACGCAGTTCATAATGGTGTGGCAACGGAACAAACGGTATGGGTCGTTCAGATTATCCAAACGCTCATTAGTGATGGTATCACGGCTATCCGCAATGAAACGGTAAGCATTCAGCAAACCAGACGGACCAACAAATTTATCAGGATTCCACCAGAATGACGGGCAGGCAGTCGAACAGCAGGCGCACAAAATACATTCGTACAAACCGTCCAACTCTTTACGCTCTTCCTGAGTTTGCAAACGCTCTTTATCTGCATCAATCGGGTTATCGTTGACAACATAAGGTTTGATGGAGTGATACTGTTTGAAGAATTGGGTCATATCCACAATCAGGTCGCGGATAACAGGCAGACCTGGCAGGGGACGGATTTTAACCGGCTGTTTCAAGCCACGCAGATCGGTCAGACACGCCAAGCCGTTTTTGCCGTTGATATTCATACCGTCAGAACCGCAAATACCTTCGCGGCAGGAACGGCGGAAAGACAATGTATCGTCTTGCGCTTTCAGGCGCACCAAAGCATCCAAAAGTTTAACGTCGGTCGGCTCCAATTCCAACTCGTAACGCTGCATATAAGGCTTGGCATCAACGTCCGGGTTGTAACGGTAAATTTCAAAACTCATTTTTTCCATGAGAAGTGTTCCTTTCTCATCAACTGCCCAATGATTTTGTATTATGGATTCAAGCAGTTCAATGTGGGTATGGTTAGATTTCAGACGGCCTCTTAAGACAGATGCCGTCTGAAAATGCATCAATAAACGCGTTTGGCCGGTTTGATATATTCCACGCTCAAAGGCTTGGTATGTACCGGTTTATAAGACAAGGTATTGGTGTCTGAATGATACAGGGTATGTTTCATCCAGTTTTCGTCATCGCGCTCAGGATGGTCATCCGAAGCGTGCGCGCCGCGCGATTCTTTACGCGCTTCAGCGGACACCAAAGTCGCTTTCGCTACTTCAATCAGGTTATCCAATTCCAAAGCTTCGATACGCGCGGTATTCCATACTTTGCTCTTATCTTTGATTTCAGTACGTTTTACACGCTCAGCAATCGCCATAACCTGTTTCACACCCTCTGCCAAAATCGCATCGGTACGGAACACGCCGGCGTGCAGTTGGACGGAGCGTTGCAGCTCGCGACGCAGCGCATCAACGTTTTCGCCACCGGTTTGATTGTCCAAACGCTCGATACGTTGGCGGGTCAACTCACCGGCATTAGCAGGCAGAGGTTTCCAGTCGCTTTGCTCTTTGATGAATTTAATCATGCTGTCGCCGGCAGCTTTACCGAATACCACCAAGTCCAACAAGGAGTTGGTACCCAAGCGGTTCGCACCGTGTACAGAAGCACATGCGCACTCGCCCGCAGCATACAGACCTTTTACAGGTACTTCGTATTCGTCGCCTTGAGGAACAACAACTTCGCCATGGTAGTTGGTCGGAATACCGCCCATCATGTAGTGGGTAGTCGGCACGACAGGAATCGGGTCTTTAATTGGGTCGATACCGGCAAACTGAATGGAAATCTCGCGGATGCCCGGCAGTTTTTCCATAATTTTTTCTGCGCCGATATGGTCGATTTTCAGCAATACGTGGTCTTTGTTTTTACCACAGCCGCGGCCTTCGTAGATTTCCATTGCCATTGCACGGGAAACCACGTCACGGGAAGCCAAGTCTTTTACGGTTGGAGCGTAACGTTCCATAAAGCGTTCGCCATCGGCATTCAACAGAATGCCGCCCTCACCGCGCACACCCTCGGTAATCAATACACCGGCACCGGCCACACCAGTCGGGTGGAATTGCCAAAATTCCATATCTTCCAACGGAATGCCTGCACGGGCGCAAATGCCCAAACCGTCGCCGGTATTCATATAGGCATTGGTAGAAGACGCATAAATACGGCCGCCACCACCGGTAGCAAACATCACAGCTTTAGCGTGGAAAATATAAACTTCGCCGGTTTCCATTTCCATAGCGGTTACACCGACTACGTCGCCGTTTTCATCACGAATCAAATCTTGTGCTGTCCATTCCACAAAGAATTGTGTATTGGCACGGACGTTTTGTTGGTACAAAGTATGCAACATCGCATGACCGGTACGGTCTGCAACCGCACATGCACGTTCTACCGCGCGTTTACCGTGTTCGGCAGTATGGCCGCCAAAAGGTCGTTGGTAGATTTTACCGCTTTCCACACGGTCAAAAGGCATACCCATGTGTTCCAACTCAATTACGGCTTCAGGCGCGGCGCGACACATAAACTCAATCGCATCTTGGTCGCCCAACCAGTCGGAACCTTTCACGGTATCGTACATATGCCAATCCCAACGGTCTTCCTGCACATTACCCAATGAAGCAGAAATACCGCCTTGAGCCGCTACAGTATGCGAACGGGTTGGGAATACTTTAGACAAAACAGCACAATTCAGACCGGATTTAGACAATTGGAGGGCTGCGCGTAAACCTGCACCACCACCGCCAACAATCACGGCATCAAACTTGCGAACAGGAAAACCCATATTTACCCCCAGATTACTTTAACTGAATATACCAAGCAGCCGACCAACCAAACGATGGTGGCAACTTGTAAAAACAAACGCACGCCGAAAGGCTTAATGTAGTCCATCCACAAATCGCGGATACCTACCCATGCATGCAGGAATACGGCCAAAAAGCTCACTTGGGTAAACACTTTCACCCAAGATTGATTGAAAAACGCCTGCCATGCCGAATATTCTTTAGGCAACGTGAACAGAACAACCAATAGAACTACGGTGTATATCAACATGATGACCGCAGTTGCACGCTGCATTGCCCAATCGCGCAAACCATAATGCGCGCCTGTCAATTTACGTTCTACCATAATAAAGCTCCCAAAACGACAGTCAAAACCAATGCAGAAGCAAATACGGCTTTAGCGGTATTACGTGCAGTATTTAGCTCCAAGCCTTTATGCGCATCCAAAAACAGAAAACGGATACCGGCAAAGAAATGGTGCAAATACGCCCACAGCACACCGAGTAAGATTAATTTGACCAAGGGATGGGAAATAATAGAACGGTAAGTCTCAAATGCAGATTCTTGGCTTAAGGTACCTGACAGGAAATAAAGTAGGAAGGGCAGCATGATAAACAACCCGACACCACTGATACGATGAAGAATGGAAACTATCCCGGGTATCGGCAGACGGATTTTCGGTAAATCCAGATAAACAGGACGTGATTTGACAGACATAGTCAATTCCTCTGTAGTTATGATATCAACTCAAAAACCGTAAACCCAGTGCTACACTGGGTTACATAAACGTTAATTTACCTGTTTTATCTCATTTTGAACAGCGTATTTTAAAAACAAACTGATAGATTTTGACAAACACGCGTGAAAACAGCAGATTAAAAAAACGGATTTCTGATACACCCCCTTTCCTTGCCTGAAATATCAACATCGTTTCAATTACGGAAAGATAAAATGCCGTCTGAGCAATTTCAGACGGCATCCTTCATGTATCAATCAAATTTTTAATTTAGCATCGGCATCACGCAACGCAGTACGCAGACCTTCCTCGATAACAGGATGGTAGAACGGCATATCCAGCATTTGCGGAACGGTCATCTTCATTTGATGCGCCCATGCCAACAAATGTGCCAAATGTTCGGCGGCAGGGCCTACGATTTCCGCACCGATGAAGCGGCCGGTTGCTTTTTCGGCATACAGGCGCATATGGCCTTTGTTTACCAGCATCACGCGGCTGCGACCTTGGTTTTTAAACGATACTTCGCCGATGACAAATTCGTCTGACTGGTATTGCGCGGTAACCTGCGCGTATTTCAAACCGACAAAGCCAATTTGCGGACTGGTGAACACCACGCCGATGGTGCTGCGGCGCAAACCGCCGCCGATATTCGGGTAGCGGCCCGCATTGTCGCCGGCAATCTTGCCTTGGTCGGCAGCTTCGTGCAGCAGGGGCAGTTGATTGGACGCGTCGCCCGCGATGAAGATATGCGGAATACTGGTCTGCATGGTCAGCGGATCGGCAACGGGTACGCCGCGCGCATCTTTTTCGATATTGATATTTTCCAAACCGATATTGTCAACGTTCGGACGGCGGCCTACGGCTGCCAGCATATATTCGGCAACAAATACGCCTTTTTCGCCATCCTGCTCCCAATGGACTTCTACATTGCCGTCTGCATCGAGTTTGACCTCGGTTTTAGCATCCAAATGCAGTTTCAATTCTTCGCCGAACACGGCTTTCGCCTCGTCTGAAACGATGGGGTCGGAAATGCCGCCGATGATGCCGCCCAAGCCGAAAATCTCAACTTTCACGCCCAAACGGTGCAATGCCTGACCCAGTTCCAAACCGATAACACCCGGTCCGAACACGGCAACGCTCTTAGGCAGCGTATCCCATGAGAAAACGTCGTCATTGATAATCAAACGGTCGCCCAAAGACTGCCACTGCGGCAGGATAACGGGACGCGAGCCGGTAGCAATCACGAAACTTTTTGCCGTGATTTGGGTATGGTCGTCGATTTGGACGGTATGCTCGTCGATAAATTTAGCCGAACCCATGATGCGTTTGTCGGCAGGCCATTCTTCCACATCGGCAACGACAAAGCCGACAAAACGATCGCGCTCGGATTTAACGCGCTGCATCACTTCTTCGCCGTTGACGACGATACTGTCTTTATCCAAATGCACACCGAACGGGTCGGTATGCAATGCGTGATGACGCGCCTCTGCGGCGGCAATCAAGAGTTTGGAAGGCATACAGCCCACGCGCGCGCAGGTCGTGCCGAACACATTGTTTTCAATCAGGTAAACATTATCCGAATGTAAACGGGCATTGCGAAACGCGCCCATACCGGCAGTACCGCCGCCGATTACGACGACATCTGCTTGAATTTTTTTCATAATCTTTGTCCTTCCGTTTTCGTCTGAAACACTGCCGACACGGAATATATCGGCTTCAGACGGCATTTAAATATTTTCCCAATCAAAAACATTATTCAGATAAATAAAAACAAAATTTCGATTGAGTGCAACAATATCCAAATCCTCTTATAAATATAGAGTTATTCGGAGCGGTAGTGTAGAACCGCCCGAATAACTCTATCCGGTATATCAGACAGTTTAATCAAACTGCCTTAAGCAAACAGCTATCAGTTTTTAGCCAAGTAAGCTTCCAAATCTTCGCTGCCGCCGATGTATTTACCGCCGATGAAGACTTGAGGAGCAGTCATCTTGCCGGTAATGGCGCGAACGGAAGTAACGGTTGCATCTTTGCCCAATACGATTTCTTCGTAAGACAAACCTTTGTCTTGCAAAGCTTGTTTGGCTTTAGCGCAGAATTGGCAACCTGGTTTAGTGAAAATTGCCACAGACTCTTGAGCTTTCCAATCAGGAGCAACGAATTTCAGCATAGTATCTGCATCGGATACTTTGAACGGATCGCCTGGTTCTTCCGGCTCGATGAACATTTTTTCAACCACGCCGTCGTTAACCAACATGGAGTAACGCCAAGAGCGTTTGCCGAAGCCCAAGTCTTCTTTACCGACCAGCATGCCCATGCCTTCGGTAAATTCGCCGTTGCCATCGGGAATCATGTAGATGTTGTCAGATTCTTCTTCGGCAGCCCAAGCGTTCATCACGAAAGTATCGTTTACAGATACGCAGTAGATTGCGTCAACGCCGTTTTCTTTGAACGCGCCGAACAATTCGTTGTAACGTGGCAGGTGGGAAGAAGAACAAGTCGGAGTAAATGCGCCGGGCAGAGAGAATACGACTACTTTTTTACCTTTGAACAAATCATCGGTAGACACATCTTTCCAAGTGTCGCCGACGCGGGTGCGGAATACTACGGAAGGTACTTTTTGACCGGTACGATCTTGCAAAGCCATTTTGAGCTCCTTAATAGATAGGTTTAAGAAATGATTGTGAATCGCTGGGCATTCTACCCCGAATAAGTCGATTTGTATAATTTATAGTTCAAATAATATTAATTATTCAAAACTATTAATCACCAACCTCGACCAACTTTTACAGTATATAAAGCCATGCCTAAAAAAAACAAGTCTTATTTGAGAAAAATTCTTAGAAACTCCCCTACGCTCATTTGAAAACAGAAATGCCGTCTGAAAAGTATTCAGACGGCATCCGATCACGTTATCCCTGCTTATTTAGCCAGTTCGGCACGCAGTTTGTGGGTTACGTTCATCATCACTTCGAGTTGTTCCAGAGTTTCTTTCCAACCGCGTGTTTTCAGGCCGCAGTCTGGGTTAACCCACAGACGTTCAACCGGTACAACCTCGATGGCTTTGCGCAACAGGTGCTCAACTTCAGCTTCAGTCGGTACGCGCGGGCTGTGGATGTCGTAAACGCCCGGGCCGATGTCGTTCGGGTATTTGAATTCGCCGAACGCGGTCAAGAGTTCCATGTCGGAACGTGAAGTTTCGATGGTGATGACGTCCGCATCCATTGCAGCAATCGCAGGCAGGATGTCGTTGAACTCAGAGTAGCACATATGGGTGTGGATTTGTGTGCTGTCTTCGCAACCAGTAGAGGACAGGCGGAAAGATTCGCCGGCCCAGTTCAGGTAGGCATCCCAATCGGCACGTTTCAAAGGCAGACCTTCGCGGATGGCAGGTTCGTCGATTTGGATGACTTTAATGCCGGCTTTTTCCAGATCCAATACTTCGTCGTTCAGAGCCAGTGCGATTTGTTTACACACGGTAGAGCGAGGAATATCGTTGCGGACGAAAGACCATTGCAAAATGGTTACAGGGCCGGTCAACATACCTTTCATTGGGCGTTTGGTCAGGCTTTGTGCGTAAGTAGACCAAGCCACGGTCATGGCTTCAGGACGGCTTACGTCACCGAAGATAATCGGTGGTTTAACGCAGCGAGAACCGTAGCTTTGTACCCAGCCATATTGGGTGAATGCAAAACCGCTCAACAATTCGCCGAAGTATTCAACCATGTCGTTACGCTCGGCTTCGCCGTGTACCAGTACGTCCAAGTCCAGTTTTTCTTGCTCTTCAACCACCAAGGCGATTTCTTTTTTCATCGCGGCTTCGTAATCGGCGGCAGACAGTTCGCCTTTTTTGAAGGCTGCGCGTGCTTGGCGGATTTCGGTAGTTTGCGGGAAAGAACCGATGTTGGTCGTCGGCAGCAGAGGCAGGTTCAACCATGCTTGTTGCGCTTTGATACGGTCGGCAAATGGGGATTTGCGTTGGTCTGCGTTGGCAGGCAAATCGGCCAGGCGTTTGGCAACGTCTGCACGATGGATTTCGCTGCTGTTGGCACGGGAGTCGGCAGCAGCTTGGCTGGCAGCCAGTTCTTCGGCAACAGAATCACGGCCTTCGTTCAATGCGGCTTTCAGGACGCGCAATTCTTGGGTTTTTTGCAGGGTGAATGCCAACCAAGAGTACAGGTCGGGTTTGTTGGCTTTCAGTTTTTCTTCAACTGACAAGTCAAACGGAGTGTGCAACAGCGAGCAAGAGCTGGAAATCCACAAACGCTCGCCCAGTTTGGCTTGCAGAGGCTCAACAGTTTCCAAAACTTTGTTCAGGTTGGCGCGCCAAATGTTGCGGCCATCAATCACGCCGGCAGACAGAACTTTGTCGTAGTCGGCGAACGCGTCCAGTTGTTCAGGAGCGCGTACCAAGTCGATGTGCAGACCGTCAACAGGCAGGGATTTCAACAATGCGGCGTGTTCGGCAACAGAACCGAAGTAAGTGCTCAACAGGATTTTGGCGTTGACTTTGCTCAAAGTAGCGTAAACGTCTTTGTATGCTTCTACCCATTCTTTAGGCAGATCGACAGTCAAAGCAGGCTCGTCGATTTGAATCCATTCGGCACCGGCTTCAACCAAAGCAGTCAGGATTTCAACGTAAACAGGCAACAGTTTAGGCAACAGGCTCAGGCGGTCGAATTCGACTGCGCCTTTTTCTTTACCGACCCACAGGAAAGTCAACGGACCCACAACGGTCGGTTTGGCTTTCAGGCCCAAAGCTTGGGCTTCTTGCAGCTGTTGAACGTAGTGTTTGGCGTTGGCTTTGAATTCGGTATCGGCGTGGAATTCAGGCACCAAGTAGTGGTAGTTGGTGTCGAACCATTTGGTCATTTCGATGGCGAATTGGTCTTTGTTACCACGGGCCAGTTGGAAGAATTGTTCCAAAGACAGGTTTTGGCTGTCGAAGCCGAAGCGAGCAGGGATGGCACCAGTGGCAACTTGCAGGTCAAGGATGTGATCGTAGAAAGTGAAATCGCCTACAGCAACGTAATCAGCGTTGGCAGCAGCTTGGTGTTTCCAGTTTTTCTCGCGCAAGTCTTTAGCAACAGCCAGCAATTCTTGCTCGCTGATTTCTTTGCGCCAGTATTTTTCTTGTGCGAATTTCAATTCGCGGAAGGCGCCGACACGCGGGAAGCCTGAGAAATGTAATGTTGTCATGTTGAACTCTCCAGTTAGATTTTGTAAGGACCGGTTCAATCCGAATCGGCCGGTATTGTAAATCAGAATGGCTAGGATGGGGCGGCGTTTTGCTTTTCAGACGGCCTCGGATGCCGTCTGAAGCCGTTTTCAGCTTTAAGGGCGCACGCCCAAAATATGGCAGATGGCGTAAGTCAGCTCGCTGCGGTTAAGCGTGTAGAAGTGGAAATCTTTCACGCCTTCGCGGGACAGGACTTTGACCATATCGATGGCGATACTGGCGGCGACGAGGTTGCGCGTGCCTTGGTCGTCGTCCAAACCTTCATACATTTGCGACAGCCAGCTTGGGATTTTGACGTTGGTTACTTGCGCCATTTTGCCGAGCTGCTTGAAGTTGGTAACAGGCAAAATACCAGGGACGATTTCCACATCGATACCCAACATCACGCAGCGGTCGCGGAAGCGCAGGTAGCGTTCCACATCAAAGAAAAATTGGGTGATGACGTGGTTCGCGCCCGCATCGATTTTGCGCTTCAAATTAATCAGGTCGGCTTGTGCGGATTTGGCTTCGGGATGTACTTCGGGGTATGCTGCTACAGAGATGTCGAAGTCAGCAACGGAGCGTAATAGCTTAACCAAATCTTCAGCATAAAACGGTTTTTTCTCGTAACCGGGCGGCTCGTCGCCGCGCAGGGCGACAATGCGGCGGATGCCGCTGTCCCAATAGTCTTTGGCGATTTGGCGCAATTCGTCGGGGGATGCGTCGATGCCGGTCAGGTGCGGGGCTGCTTCCAAGCCGGTTTCCTGTTTGATGCGTTTGACGATGCCGTGCGTGCGGTCGCGTTCGCCGGAGTTGGCGCCGTAGGTTACGGATACGAACTTGGGATGCAGGGTTTGCAGACGGTGGATGGAATCCCACAGCATCGTTTCCATTTGCTCGTTTTTCGGTGGAAAAAATTCAAACGAAACGTTGATGTCGCCTTTCAAATCGGAAAGGCTGTTATTTAACGCATTGATTTCTTTTGCGTAATTCATGGCTGCGTACCTTTTATTATCTTTTATATGATATTTCAGGCAACATAATAAAATTGCACCGAATATGAGTCAATTTCAAAATTTTCAGGTTTATCATGAAAATTTCTAATATATTACAAAACAGTTAAATTTCCTTGTACAACCCTTCTAAATTATGCTAGAGTTTGTTATGTTATAACACTTCAAGCAAGGCAATATATGAAACCGAATATTCATCCTGACAATTACCGGACCGTTCTTTTTTTCGACAGCAGCGCCAATGAAGGCTGGCTGATTCGTTCTTGCGCCGAAACACACGGAAAAACGATGGTTTGGACAGACGGCAAAGAATATCCGCTGTTTTCGCTGGATACTTCTTCCGCATCCCATCCCGTCTATACCGGCAAGCAGCGCAACGTCAACACCGAAGGCCGTGCCAGCAAATTCAACCAACGTTTCCAATCCGTCATGTCTTCGTTTAGAAAGGACAAATAATGCAGGTTCTGTCTTCACTCAAAACCGCCAAACAACGCCACCGCGACTGTCAGATTGTCAGACGTAAAGGCAAAGTTTACGTCATCTGCAAAAGCAATCCGCGTTTTAAAGCCCGCCAACGCTGACCCCTACCCTTCCTGCTTCGGTTGTATAGTGGATTAACAAAAATCAGGACAAGGCGACGAAACCGCAGACAGTACAAATAGTACGGAACCGATTCACTTGGTGCTTCAGCACCTTAGAGAATCGTTCTCTTTGAGCTAAGGCGAGGCAACGCCGTACTGGTTTAAATTTAATCCACTATAAAGCACCTCCTACCGCAAGCCCTTTTCATCAAATATGCCGTCTGAAACATGAAAATAGCGTTTCAGACGGCATATTTTCCGTCAATACGAATCCGGAATATGTTTGAAATACAGCATGACCAAATACCAAAACAGCGTCGCGGCAGCTGCGCCAAGCAGTACCCATGCGCTAATTTTGGCGACTTCGCGCAGGGCGCGTTTCTGCCTGCGGCTGAAAAGGCGGTTGATAATCAGCGCGGCAAGTGCGAAAAAGAAAAAAATACGGAAAAGTCTGCCTATCATATAGGGAAGCGGTGGAGGTCGTCTGAAAAAGTATGGATCGGTTGCGGCGGCATGGGGACGGATGTTTCAGCGCGTCGGGCTGCTTGTCCGACCGTGTCAAAAAGTCATGCCGTTTGCTATATAATAACGCTTTTCGCCGCATTTGTTGGAACAGGATATGAGTCAAAATGCCTCGGTGGGCATTGTAACGCCCCAAAAAATTCCGTTTGAGATACCGCTGGTTTTGGAAAACGGTAAAACTTTGCCGCGTTTCGATCTGATGATTGAAACCTACGGCGAGCTGAATGCCGAAAAAAACAATGCGGTTTTAATCTGCCACGCGCTGTCGGGCAACCATCATGTTGCGGGCAGGCATTCGGCGGAGGATAAATATACGGGCTGGTGGGACAATATGGTTGGACCCGGCAAACCGATTGATACGGAACGTTTTTTCGTGGTCGGTTTGAACAATCTGGGCGGCTGCGACGGCAGCAGCGGGCCTTTGTCGATTAATCCTGAAACGGGTAGAGAATACGGCGCGGATTTTCCGGTGGTTACGGTGAAGGACTGGGTAAAATCACAAGCCGCGCTTGCCGATTATCTCGGCATCGAACAATGGGCGGCGGTTGTCGGCGGCAGCTTGGGCGGCATGCAGGCTTTGCAGTGGACGATTTCCTATCCCGAACGCGTGCGCCACGCCTTGGTGATTGCCTCCGCGCCGAAATTGTCTACGCAAAATATCGCGTTCAACGATGTGGCGCGGCAGGCGATTTTGACCGACCCCGATTTCAATGAAGGACATTACCGCAGCCACAATACCGTTCCCGCACGCGGTTTGCGGATTGCCCGTATGATGGGACACATTACGTATCTTGCCGAAGACGGTTTGGGCAAAAAATTCGGACGCGATTTGCGTTCCAACGGCTATCAATACGGCTATGGCGTTGAATTTGAAGTAGAATCCTATCTTCGCTATCAGGGCGACAAATTCGTCGGGCGGTTTGATGCCAACACCTATTTGCTGATGACCAAGGCTTTGGACTATTTCGATCCGGCGGCGGATTTCGGCAACAGCCTGACCCGCGCCGTGCAGGATGTGCAGGCAAAATTCTTTGTCGCCAGCTTCAGCACCGACTGGCGTTTCGCGCCCGAACGTTCGCACGAACTGGTCAAGGCACTGATTGCCGCCCAAAAATTCGTGCAGTATATCGAAGTAAAATCCTCACACGGGCACGATGCCTTTTTAATGGAAGACGAAGCCTATATGCGCGCGGTCGCCGCCTATATGAACAACGTTTATAAGGAATGTCAGCAATGAACCTGCGCGATGATTTGCAACTGATTTACGACCGTATACCCGAAGGCAGCCGCGTCTTGGATTTGGGCTGCGGCGACGGAGAATTGCTTGCCGCCTTGGTCGAACACAAAAAATGCAGCGGCTACGGCATCGAAATCGACACCGACAGCGTGATTGCCGCGATGTCGCGCGGCGTAAATGTTATCCAAGCCGATTTGGAAGAAGGTTTAACCGCATTCAACGATCAAAGTTTTGATGTGATTGTTTTGAGCCAAACCATCCAAGCGATGCAGAATACCGAAAAAATCCTGCGCTGCCTGATGCGCGTGGCAAAACAGGCAATCGTCAGCTTCCCAAATTTCGGCTACTGGCGCAACCGCGTCCAAATCGCACTCGGCGGACATATGCCGGTTTCCGAACGTATGCCCTACCATTGGTACGACACACCGAACATCCATTGGTGTACGCTCAAAGACTTTGATCTATTGTGCGCCAAAAACAACATCCGCGTCCTCGAACGTGCCGTGATGACGGGCAACAGACAGGTCAAACATTTCCCCAACCTTTTGGGCAGCCTTGCGTTTTACCGCGTCGGCTAAGATAGGCTGAGAACCTTGTTGGTATAGTGGATTAACAAAAACCAGTACGGCGTTGCCTCGCCTTAGCTCAAAGAGAACGATTCTCTAAGGTGCTGAAGCACCAAGTGAATCGGTTCCGTACTATTTGTACTGTCTGCGGCTTCGTCGCCTTGTCCTGATTTTTGTTAATCCACTATAATAACGAGGTTCTTCCGTTGTACTAACAAGAAGCCGTCTGAAAAATGAAACGGCAGGTTTTCAGACGGCTTTTTTAATATTGGAAACAATATGGATAAGGGTGTAAAAAAATACGGAAAAATCTATGAAATCTCGCTCCCAAATGGGAAATTTGCTTACATATGTAGGGTGAGGCAATACGAGTTTGGTATTTTTGATTATCTCTCGGAAAAGACAGCCAATATGGATGAGCTTCTTTCTGTTGGGTTTAAGACTTATAAATCCTGTATAGAAACAGCCATAAGAAAGAAGATTTGGAAACTGATAGGGCAAGTTGATTTAGAGA
>NZ_JBPBFH010000035.1:0-20595 GCF_050896295.1 Neisseria sp. SLRRB23 | reverse complement strand
TCCACACCAATATTCCGGTCAATTCGGACGATGCCGAAATGCTTCAGACGGCCTATCGTTCGGTCGAACGCATCATGAAAATCGCCCGTTCGCTCGGCGGCGTAATTTCCGGCGAACACGGCATCGGCATTACCAAGCTCGAATTTTTGACCGATGAAGATTTGCAACCGTTTTGGAACTATAAAAACCAAGTCGATCCGAAACATACCTTCAATCGTCACAAACTGATGAAAGGCTCGGACCTGCGCAACGCCTACACGCCGTCTTTCGAGCTTTTGGGGGCGGAATCTCTGATTATGGAAAAATCAGACCTCGGCACCATTGCCGATTCCGTCAAAGACTGTCTGCGCTGAGGCAAATGCAAACCTGTTTGCTCCACCCACGTTCCGCGCGCCAACCTGCTGTACAGTCCGCGCAACAAAATCCTCGGCGTGGGTTTGCTGACCGAGGCCTTCTTATACGAAGAACAAACCCGCCGCGGCGTTTCCATCAAACACTTTGAAGAACTCATGGACATCGGCGACCACTGCACCGTGTGCCACCGCTGCGTTAAACCCTGCCCCGTCAACATTGACTTCGGCGACGTTACCGTAGCCATTCGCAACTACCTTGCCGATTCCGGCCACAAACGCTTTGCACCCGCCGCATCGATGGGCATGGCATTTCTGAACGCCACTGGCCCGAAAACCATCAAAGCCCTGCGCGCCGCCATGATACAGACCGGCTTCCCCGCGCAGAACTTCGCCTACAAAATCGGCAAACTCCTGCCCGTTGGCACTAAAAAGCAAAAAGCCGAACCGAAAGCAACCGTCGGTACCGCTTCAATCAAAGAACAGGTTATCCATTTCATCAACCGTCCTTTGCCGAAAAGTGTGCCTGCCAAAACTCCGCGCTCCATGCTGGGTATAGAAGACGACAAGAGTATTCCCATCATCCGCAACCCTGCCACGCCTGAAGATGCCGAAGCCGTGTTCTACTTCCCAGGTTGCGGCTCTGAGCGTCTGTTCAGCCAAATCGGACTCGCCGTCCAAGCCATGCTCTGGCATGTCGGTGTACAAACCGTCCTGCCGCCGGGCTATATGTGTTGCGGCTATCCGCAGGACGCGGGCGGCAACAAGGCAAAAGCCGAACAAATGAGCACCAACAACCGCGTTGCCTTCCACCGCATGGCGAACACCCTCAACTACCTCGACATTAAAACCGTCGTCGTCAGTTGCGGCACCTGCTATGACCAACTGGAAAAATACCGTTTTGAGGAAATCTTCCCCGGCTGCCGCATCATCGACATCCACGAATACCTGCTCGAAAAAGGCGTGCACTTGAACGGCGTGAAAGGTCAGCAATACCTCTACCACGACCCCTGCCACACGCCCATCAAAACCATGAACGCCACCCAAATGGCAAGCAGCCTCATGGGACAGAAAGTCGTCTTAAGCGACCGCTGTTGCGGCGAATCCGGCATGTTCGCCGTCAAACGCCCCGATATCGCCACCCAAGTCAAATTCCGCAAACAAGAGGAAATCGAGAGAAACCTCAAAGAGCTGCCGCAGGGTGAACCCGTCAAAATGCTCACCTCCTGCCCCGCCTGCCTGCAAGGTTTGAGCCGCTACGCCGACGACAACAATATGCCTGCCGACTACATCGTCATCGAAATGGCGAAACACATCCTCGGCGAAAACTGGCTGGATGAGTTTGTAAAAAAAGCCAACAACGGCGGCGTAGAGAAAGTGTTGCTATAACAACGGACACGGAAATGCCGTCTGAACGCCGAAAGCCTTCAGACGGCATTGTTTAAACCCAATACCTACCCAAATCATGATTGACGGACAAACAAACGAACCCAAACAAAAAAACCGAATCATCCTTGCCCCAATGCAAGGTAATGCAATAATTTATTAAATCAATATATAAATCATATATTTGAATAATATTTATAAAAAAAGGTGCAAAAAAGGTGCAAATAAAATAAAAATATTTTCAAAAAATATGACGATAAGGAATAAAAAACAAGCCGCCTGAAATATGGCGGCTTGTTTTTACGGTCAATGCCGTCTGAAGATTTAGGCGGCATAACGTTTCAATATTTGTTTCAACATTTCCCGATAATTCGCCAATTCCCGTTCGGCAAATTCAAAGGCCTTCAAATCGGCGTTATCTGATGCCTTGCGGCTCTCGTTCAACCAATAGTCGATTTGCTTTTCACAAAATTCTTTCGCAGTCATCTCTGCACCCTGTCAATTTGTTTTCTCCGGGCAACCGTCAACCAAAAACGGCATTGTTGTCCGGCAGTTGTTGCAAAAAATGCAACCACACCCCCTTTGTGCAAACAAAACGGCAAAAATTTACCGCGTCCGCGCGATGTGTAAAAAATTAGGGGAAATTTTGACACTTCCGCCGCAACCGTCAACCCAAAGTTGACCGTTCAATTATCAAGCCTTACCCCGACACCCGAACCGCGCCGCGTGAAATCCGCCAACGCCCGATGCCGCGCCTTGCAGTCTTTGTACATTCCGACCACCGCCAGCGACCACGGCAGCACATCCGCGCCCGTATTTCCCGACAGTTTCGGCAGGTTCGGGCAGGGCTGCACCAAGTCGGCAGGCGGCTCAATCGCCGTCAATGGCGGCGTTGAGTTCCCGCAAGCCATCAGCATCGAGACAGACATTGCGGTAAACAGGATTTTCAACGATTTTAAGCACTTGCACATAGCGCACCCTTTCTTTTTGTTCGCGCGCCGCCTTTTGCGCCTGATACGCGGCAGATGATTTGCGGGCGTGTTCGGCGTGTTCAATCGCGGCGGCTTTGAGCCGTTCCGAAACCTCCAACATCGCCGCACCGTATCCGCGCCGGTATTCCGCTTTGCGGTCGGCCTGCCAAACAGCGATACCCAGCGCGATTGCCGCCAATACCGAAAGCGGCTTCCAATTTTTCAACAAGATACCCAGCATCACGCCTCACTCGCCCCCTGCCCGGCAGTCGTTGCAACGTTCGATAACGCATAACGTTCAGGCAATGGAAAAGACGGCACAGCCTTGCCGTTTACCAGCTCCGACGGCCAATAATAGCCGTCAATGTCCGCAGGGTTAAACGGCACAATAGAGACAGTGTTGCCCTGATTTCCGCCCAATCCCAAAATCCTGCCTTTCGCGTCTTTGCCCACGACAAAGAAAACGTGTCCGCCACCCTGACGTGATNTGACCGCAAGGCATCCGTAAGCGGGTTTGTCCAGTTTCGTCAGCCCGGCATCCGCCCAAGCCTTGGCGCGATACCAGTCTTTGATGACCGCACGTCCGCTTTTGCCCAAGCAATGCCCGACAAACAAACCGCACCACGGCGTTTCGTCCTCAAAATACCAAGACTTCGCCGCACCGGGTAAGCTGCCCATTTCTTTAAGCCACTGCACAATCGTCGGATTGTGTGCCTTCGTCCCCACAATCTCTTTCAAGCCGATGTGTTTCCGCGCTTCTTTAATCCAATCCAATTCCGTCATTTCGTTTCCTTTCTCTCTTTCAGGCAGTCTTTGCCTTTGCGCTGCAATATCCCGCCCAGCAGATGGATACGGTGCGAGCGCAGCATAAAGTAGGCGGCCGCCGCAACATTGAACATAATCTCCGTCCAATGGTGCAGTTGCCAGCTGCCCGCCGTGTGGCCGATAACCGCAATTGAACCGCCGACCAGTAGGCTGTGAACCCAGTAATCGGGCTGTTTGGCATTCCAGCGTCTCACGGAAAGCGAGCAGACGGAATAAACGAATACCGCCGCCATCGCAGCTATGTTTGCCGTCATCAGCACCAAGGTAATCATTTCCGATTTCATCTCTCCCTGCCTCCCCATTTGTCAATCCAGCCTGCCCACAAACGGCGCAGGCCGTCATTCAAAAGCGGGGTGGCCCAAGACCAGCCCAAGCCGATTAACATCGGCACGGCAGCCTTGAACACTTCCTGCTCCAGTCCCAAATTCAAGGTCAGATAGGCCGTAATCATCGGCGACAAAGAGCCTGCCAGCAGCATACTGGTGATGATGACCAGCATACCGTTCTTGCGGCTGCCCGGTTCTTTCAAACCGTGATGCAACGCCCCTGCCACCGCGCCCAAGACCAAGGCTTCCAACGGCATCCCCGCCAAAGTGCCGGACAAGCCGATGATGCCCATATTCAGCACGTGGCCGGATGCATCGGATGTTTCCAACGGTGTCATTCCTCCTCCCTTCTCATTCCGGCAATCGCCGCCAAGTCGTTCGGCGAAAACCGCCAGCCGTCGGGGATACCCATTACCGCCGCGCAAAATTCGCTGCAAAACCATTTGTCGGGGCGTTGGCGGATTTTTAAAACCGTGCCGATTGCGCCCGTCCAGTCGTAACGTTTGCCCTGTGCCGCCTGCCATACGCGGTTGAGGTCGGCGGGCGTTGTGCCGTGCAGCGGTATCAAATCCCACTTTTCAGACGGCAGTTCCATTTTTTTGACGCGCACGCCGCCGTCCCGTATTGAGGACGAATAGCAAAGGTAGCCGCTGTTTGCGCACGGGGCGGCGATTTCGCAATGAGAATAGATGCCGCGTGTGATTTTTCGGGTTATCCAGTCGCCGATGCGGGCTTTGACGGCGGCGGGCGCATAGCCTTGGCGGTTGCCCTTGTACAGGGCGAGGTATAGGTTTTTTTTCATCATCATTGTTTTCCTTTGGTTCGGCGGGCCGAAGCCCGCCCTATGCCCCCTGTCAGTCGGGATAGTTTGCCGTCCAGCCGTCGCTGTAGTCGTATTCCAGCGGGTGTTCTGCTTTAAGCATGGCGGCTTTATGGCGTTCTGCATTAGCAAAATCAGCCTGCTCATCCAATACCATCTGTGTAGTCATTTCATCCAGCAGCTCGCGGGTCATGAGGACGAAATCGTTTTCCATCGTTTTCCACCTCAGATCCGGTGGCAGCGTTTTCATGGTGCGCAGCAGAATATATTGAGTGCGGCTCTCATCGTTGGTGTAAAACCACTTGCCTACGCTTTTGACAAACACCCCATGCCGCAGGTTGTCGTAACGCTTGGCCTTGATGCGCTTCCACATCTCATCCTGCTGTTCGGCTTTGAGCCGGGCGGCAACGTCCGGAGGCAATATCCAAGCCTTCGCTTTGGCATCCCACGTCTGATATTCGTTCTCTCGCGGCAGCAGGGTCAGCTCGGCGGGCAGCTCGCCCACCTGTTCAACCTGCACCTCCGCGCCGTCGTCGGTGCGGTAGGCGGTTTTGCCGCGATGGTCGGGCAGGTATTGCCATTCGACCCTTTCGGGTAGCCAACGGGCGGCGAAGCCTGCGCGGGTTTCGGGCGGTTCGGCGTCGATGCAGCCGGCGGGCAGCAGGTAGCCGCCGTCTGCGGCCAGCGGGTCGAGGTCGGCCACGGTTTGGTGCAGGTAGAGGTTGTCGGCATCCAACTGGCAGACGGGCTTGGTTGGCGGATATTGGTTTTCGCTCATGATTTATCCTTTCAGACGGCCTTAAATTTTGATACAGGCCAACAATGCGATGTTGCGCGGGCGGTTTTCGGCGGCGGTGGGGACGACGCGGGATGCGTCGAATGTGAGGGCGGACGGTAGATTATCGCCTCCGCCGCTGTTATCGGGTGTCCACCGTTTCCATGATTTTTCCACGCCAAACGCGCCCGTTGGCTCGATGTGGTCGAAGAATTGCTCTGCTTGATTTTGACCGCTGTCTAATTTGCCCGTGATGTTACGAATGGCGTCGCTTTGCGCACTTCCCAGTGCGCGCCTGCTATCTATGCCGCGGCCGTCGTCCCAGCCGCGTATAAATTCACCGCGCAGGTCGGGCAGATTGAAGGTGGTGCGTCCGTCGCCTGCGCCGTAAGTTGTACCGATAGATTGAAAAAGGGCAGCGTAGAGGGCGCGCGATACAGCCGCGCCGTTGGCTTTGAGCCAGCCTGCGGGGGCGGTTTGCCCGGCGAAGTACATCACGGCGCCGCTGGGTATCATGCCGGCGAGGTCGTCCACATTGAGCAGGCGCTTGCCGTCATAGCGTAGTTCGCCGTCGTTGCGCATAGAGAGGTATTTGCCGCTCCGTTTATTGTAAAAATAGGAGTTCACATTATTGGAGCCGATTTGCAGGTATTGGTTGGCATTAAAGTCGCCCACGCTGTCGGCCACAATCGCGCCTTTTTTCAGGGTGGCGAGGCCGGTAAGGGTTTTGTCGCCGCCTATTTCTTGGTTGCCGGTGGTTTTGACGGCTCCGTCTGCCGCTTTTTTAGCGGCGACGGCTTTGTCGTAAGCCGCCTTCACCGCCTTCGGTGTAGCCGCCTGCTCTTCGCTCTCGCTGTCGGTGGCGGATGAAAGTTGCGTAGAACCCGCCTGCGCGGTGCTGGCTTTCAGCCCTTTGCCTGCGTGTATTGCCCATTTCCCCGTGTTGTTGCCGCTGTTCGGATTGTGGGTGTTGGCATCTGCCAGGCTGATGTATTCGGTATCCAGCGTATCGTTGATGAGCACCGCGCCCTTCGGGTAGCCGCCGACGGCGTCGCAAAAGGCTTGGTCGAAGCGGTAACGCCCGCCTTGGTTTTGCCAAACGGTGTGCGCGCTGATTTCATAGAGCACGCCGTTCATATCTTTGCCGCTGGGCGGTTTGCCGCCGACGGAAATCGGGGTCATCGTGATACTCGGGAAGCCTTCGGCATAGGTGGCGGCCTCTTGTGCCAATCCGCCGTCGCGTTCGGCGGGGATGTTGTTTTTCAGGCCGTCTGAAGCCCAAGGGTTGGATAATAGTTTCGGTTGCGGCATCGTTTAAACTCCCATAAAAAAAGCACCCTCGCCGAAGGGTGCCAGGTTGGCTTCGATATAGCCGAAGGTTTTGTCCGCCTCCGGTTCGTAAAAATCCAGCAGTACGCCGCTGGGGCGCGGCAACAAGTCGCTTTGCCGGATGATGGCGCGTTCGACGGGCAACAAATAAAACTCGAACACATAACGCGCCGCCATCGTGCCGTTTTTCACAAAATACGCTCGTCCGCGCGTGCCGAACATCTCGCGCAGGAGGCGGTTGATATGCGGGGCGGTTGCATAGATGATGTTGCTCATCGCTTTGAGCATAATCACGCGGCGGTAGGCGTCGTCGTCCAAGCGGTATTGCCGCTCCAAGCCTTCGCCGCTGCTCCATACGCCGTTGTCAAACGGGGTAAAGCCCTGCGTAAAGCCGATGTATTCGTCTTGTGCGGCGATCATCACTTCCCGCCCGATGCCGACAATCGCGCCCCAAATATCTAGCCCGAAGCCCTGCGCGGTAGAAACGTTCCACACGGTATCGTAAAACCGCCGCCTGTCGGCGCGCGGGTCGATGCATTCGTCAAACCGGCGTATCAGGCGGCAGATAACGGAGCTGTTGGCGTATTGGCTGATAACGGTTTCCTTAACGTCTATCATACGCTCACCACCTCGATGTTTTCGGCACGGACAACAGGCGTTTGGTCGATGCCGACCGACACGGAATTGCCCATACCGCCCGCAGACAAACCGATTTCCACGTCTAACACATGCACATTCGGCACGGCCTGCACCACGGGAGCGACATAGCGGATGGCATAAAGATTTGCGCCGATGCGCCCTTTGAATGCATCGGCAACGGCCTGCTTAATGGCGGCATCCGCACCGAGAAACGCGCCGCGCTCGATTTTGATGCGGAAATACACCGGCAGTTCGGCAGGGCGCATAAAGGCGACCTGATAGGCGGGCTTCGGGTCGCTGTAACCGTGGTCGTACACCGTGATTTCGGTGTTGCCGTTGAAGTCGCAGCCGCTTCCTGCGTAGCGTAATATGGTTTCGGCAACCGCCGTATCATCCCCGCCCACCGCCGCCACATAAATGCTGTGCGGCTTGAGCGTGTAATGGGTTGCGCCCGCCTGCACGCTTTGGCCTTTCGGGTTGTCGATGACGTACACATCGCGCACGCCGTCCAACGCAAACACGTTGGCGTACACCGCCTGCGGCGTGCCGTGTGCATTGATGGCGACGCTGCGCCGCCTGCGTTCGGCAAATTCGTCGCGGCTCTCTTGCGCCCGTCCGGGGACGGCAGGGTGCGGATTGTCCGCCCTGTCCAGCCCCACCAAAGCCTGATAAATCACATTCACGCTGTGGGCGGGGGCTTCAATCTGTCCGGCGGCAATGAGTGTGCCGCTGACTTTTCCGCCGACAGGGATGCCGGTTTCCTGCTGCAACGCCCATTGGTTGCCCGCCGCATCCTGCACGATGAATCCCTGCGGAATCTGCGTGCCGGGCAGGCCGACAAACTCGCACACCACTGCCGAATCGGTGGCGGGTTTGCGCTGCAAGAAGTAGATTTGGGCAATCGCGTCCTGCATCACGCCTTCGGCGTATTCCGGATGGATTTGATTGACCAGCTCGGCAATCACATTGTTTTTGTCGGCAATCACGGCGGCCAGCGAAGAGGCAAGCTGACCCTGCGGCGTTTCCAAATTCAGGTTCAGGCCGCCGCCGAAGGCATCGTTGAAATCGGCCAGCACACCGTTCAGCACTTCGGTTTCGGTCGGAATCTGCAAGCCTTGCGGCGTGAAGCGGACAGGGGGGACATGGCTGCTCATAGCGTTACCTCGTATTGTTTTCGGGTGTCGTCGGTAAATTTCAGGCTGCCCGAAAGCACGCGCCCGTCGCGCATCTCGGCGGCCACGTCTGCCGTCAGCACACCGGGGACGGACAAAGCGGCCTGCACCAGCCGGTGCCGGTATAGCGCGAACGACTGTTTCTTACCCAAGGTTTCTTCAAAATAGGGAATGCCCTTTTCGGTGTCGTAATACAGTTCGCCCGCAAACAGGCGGCACGCCGAAGCCACATCCTGCGCCTTGGCGTAGGGGTCTTTCGCCTGCGCGATATTGCCTGCTGTATCAAGGGTTAAATCCCAACTTTGCGGGTCAAGATAGAGGGTGTTCATGTTTTTCCCATTCCTTATTTCACCCACTCCGCCGCTGCCGCGATAACGGCCGCCAAGCCCGTGAGTGTGGCGAAAATCAGTGCGGCGGCCGCCAGCCGTTTCCCTACGATTCCTGCATCTGTCGTGTTCATGTTTCCACCTACCTTTACTTGGTGTTTTGGGTTATACTTAATCAAGTTTGAATCCTTGTCTGATAAGGGTTTGAATACAGAACCCCCGCAAGGTTGCCGCCCTGCGGGGGTTCGCTTTTTCTTGTTTTCAGGCTGCCTATGCGGGCTGCCCCGTGTTGCCGCCGCCGGGCTGCACGCCTTTGTGGACGTGGTGCATCAGGCTGACACCATTCGCCGTCATGTCGCCGTCGGAAGAAATCCCGCCGCCACCCGAGAATTGCGCCGTGGTTTGGGTATTGGCCTGAAAGGTTTGCGAGGTGCTGCTCACGCCGCCTTGCGCTTTCAGACTGATATTGGTCGCCTCCATCTCAATATCGCCGGGCGAAAACAGTTTGATGCCGCCTTTGGAAAACATGATGTATTGATTGGGCGTGCCGTTCAGGAAGCCGCCGAAATACAGGCCGTCCGAATAATCGAAACGCCGCCTGCTTTGCGGAGCGGACGGCGCTTTGTTTTGCTTGACGCTGGAAATATCACGGCTGCAAAAGCCGCACATGCCAATATCGCCCGGTTCTGGGTCGATAATCACGGCGTTGCCGCCGCCTTGCAGACGGAAATACGGCACATTGTAGATGATGCCGTGCGGCGTAACCGTGCCGTCGCCGCTGATTTGGGCAACCAACGGCTGCACATCCACCAGCCCGACAGGGGCAAGCCCGCCCGATTTGGTTTTGACCACGCGCACCAGCGTGACGGTTTGGATGCGCGAGATGATGCCCGACACGATTGCGCCGATTTCGCCCGCGCCGCCCTGTGTGTGTTCGGGGCGGTATTGCGCCCAGTTATTTTGTTGCGACTTTGGCATTTGTATCCTCCACATTGGCGGCTTTGATGTCGGCCAGCCATTTGCCGCCCGGCACTTGGCTTTCTAAATCCAGCGACAGCCCGAATACGCGCCATCTGCCGTTGCATTGCTCAATCAGGCTGCCTGCAACCTCAATCAGTCCGCCGAAGCGCAGGGCTTTGTCGTACAGGCATTGCAGCTTAACACCCTGCAAATCGGGTATTGGATAGCCGATTAGGCCGGTGGACGGGCTGACGATGGGGACGTCAATCATGCGCGGCTGCCCCTTGGGCGCGATGGCGACGGTTTCGTTGTCGATGTACACGTCTATATTCGCATTGGCGGCAATCTGCTGTATTTTGCCCAATTCGGTATTGTCCAAATACTGGTTGCTGATTTTGGCTGTTACACCGTTGTTTTCAAAGCGTCTGCCCATTCGTTTGCAAATGGCTTCAACCGCCTTTGCCACATCGGTTTCGCCTTCGTGGCTGACCGCTTCGGCGGGCTTGAGCTGCCATAAAACGGCGGTGTGGCTCTCGATGACCAGGCAAATATCCGGCGCGCCGCCCATATCGGGGTAGGCAAACGTGATGTTGCCGGTATAAACCACGCCCAGGTCGTCTTGCTCGCCTGCCTCCACCTGCACCAAGTTCATCATGGCCTGCTCGGTATTCCATTTCACGCGCAAGAGCTTCATCATGCTGTCGAGCTTCAGGCCGTACACTTTGATGCGGGCGGACGGCATTACCGCGCCGTTTCCGTAGTTGATTTGGCAGGAAGTACGCAAACCTTCGACAACCAGCGTATCGTTGCCTTTCGCATCCCATACGTCTTTTTCCTGCCCCAGCTTGATGCTGACGCGCAGGATTTTTTCTTTAATGCTCATCGCGGTACACCAAAATAAAGCGGCTGCCCAATTCCTGCCATTGCGGGTCTAGGCTGCCTGCGGTATCGATAAAATACAGCTCGCCGCGAAAGCCGCGATAAGCCTCGCCCACCAGCGGCATGCCGTGCAGACATACCCGTTCGCGTATTAGCACGCGACCGTCTGCCGACACAGTGGCATACAGCCTGCCCAATCGCGGTAGCAGCGATACGGTTACTTCCTGCTCGCCCAATGTGGCACTCGCTTTTTGCACCGGGACGGGCTTTAGGGGGATTTTGTAAATCATTTCAAACCGAACCCCTTTCTGAATGTATCGGTTATTTTCCCAAACCCATCACTGCCTGAACCGTACAGCTTCGACAAGATGGATTCGTTGTTCTGCACCGGCTTGGGCTGCACCTTGCCGCCGTCTGACTGCGCCTGTGCACCATCTGGCTTGGTTTTTGTGTATTTCACTTCCACCTGCCGCACTTCGGCCAAATGGATATTGACCTTCAACAGCCGCGCCCCGTCCGAGGCTTCCCGGGCGTAGTCATAGCCCGTTATTGCCATGTTCGGATACACTGTTTCCGGCGTGATAACCAAGAACAAATCCGTGCTGTTGGCCAGCGTATCCAACAGGCCGAGAAACGCGCCGCGCTCGAACACGCCGCCGCTGCCCTTGCTCATCTGCACCGTTACCGTGAACGGTTCGCCAACCTTGTTATAGCTGGCGAACGAGCCGCGTTCGACAGGCGCATTGGACACTTTGGACGTGTTTTGGTGTTTGACCGAAGTGACGTTGTCCGACAACAGCAGCGGGATGCCGTTTTGTCCGAAGATGCCCCAGTAATTGCCGAAAACGGCGTTGACGAGTGCCGCACCGCCGAACTTAATCAGCGCGCCGCCGGTGTTTCTTGGGAGATTCGGCACATTCGGAATGCCGATTGAGTTCCAAGCCATAACAAACCTTTATTTCACAAGCAGTTCGATCACGGTAAATATTTTCCATACCGTGATAATCAGACAAATCCCTGCCACGAAGTGCCAAAAATTGCGCCGCGCCTCACGCGGACTGATGTTTTCAGACGGCCTATTTCAGCGCGGTCAGAATATCTGCCAATTTCCATATCAGCGCCGTTGTCGGGGTCATCAGTATCAAACCCCATGCAAGGCGGCGGAGTGTTTTTGATTTTTCCAACAGTTCTGCCACTTTCCTTGCCTCCGTGTTTACGTTAAAATCCACTTACGATTTTCTCCTTGCCCATAAGGATTAAATACAGAACCCCGCGAAGTTGCACGCTTCACGGGGTTTCGCTTTTCAGACGGCCTCACACCATCGCAGGCATAATCTGCACCAGCCTGTTACGGGCGGCGGCAGAGGCATCCGCCATCGTGCCGTCTATAGTGCCGGCGGAAGACTGCACGTGGATGCCGCCGTTGATGGCGACCTGCATAGTGCTGTTGTTGGTAATCTGTTGCGCCTGTTGGCGGGCGGCATCGCCCTGCCGCATAGACTGCAAACCGCGTTGGGCATTGTCGGCAACGGCTTGTCCGCCGACGGGGCGGCTGTTTAAATCAGACATAACCGCTGCCGCTTCTTCTAGCCGCCTTTTCCTATTCACGCCTCTGTTGTCGCCTTGGCGGGCAGCAATTGCCCGGGAGATGGCGTTGATGTTGCCACTGCGGGCAGCGGTTACCAACGACGGCAATTTATCCAAGCTGCCGTAGTTGTAAGCAACCGAAGTAATCGCTGCCTGTGTTTTGGCCGGCAGGCGGTCGAACTGCGCTTCGCCGATTTTCCTGCGCGCTCCGTTTCGGAATATTTGCACTCGGCGTGCCAAATCACGCTCCGCATCCTCACGGGTAACGGTATCACCCTGTCGCACTCTGCGGACGTTGCCGTTGCGGTCGGTGATGGTGTCCGTTCCGTAGCCTAAGCGGTAAGCATTCACGTCCCAATAGGTACGGCTGGAGAAGCCTTCATGCTTCCTAATCATAGCCAGGGTTTCCGCCATCGCCGAGTTTGGCTGCCCGCCTGATTGACCTCCATTCAACCACGGCTGCGAGCTGTAGCTGGCAGGGTGAATGTTATCCCTGCCGGCTTGGAAGCCTCCTTGGAAAGCGGCATGTTCCTCGCGGGCAATCTGCCCCAGCAGGGCGTTCATTTTCGCGCCGGTTTGGCCTTTTCGATTGTAGGTATTGGATACCCCGAGCAGCCGCACGTTCGCCCCCTTGGCGCGCAATGCGCGGATTTGGGCGCGGATGCCGTCGGTATCGGTCGGGTCGTTGCTCATACCGGACGACAGAATCACGGTTTGGCCTTGCAAGTTGCCGGAATAGCCGTTGATGAAGCCCAATACCTGCTGCGGATTAGCACCCTCTCTAGTTGAACCTGTGCCGTTTACCGCACTACGGTAGCCGTGAGCGATACTATCGCCGAAGTAAATCGTGCCACCTGGGGAAAACATCTGTTTGGCGACACGTTCTCCCGAGCCTAGGCTTCGTACCGCCGCCTGAGCCGAACCTTCCGCGCCCGGTGTGTGGCCGGTGGCGGCATCGACTGCGCCGGATACCCGTTCGGCGACGTTCTGCACCTGCTCCGCCACGAAGTTCACCGGTCGGGAAGCCAGCCGTTTTGCCGCTTCCCAGGCGAGGTTATAGTCTTTGTTACCCAGTGCGGTGAAGATTTCGCCCAGGTCTTCCAATGCGGGAGCAACGAATTGGTAGATGTCTTGGGCAAGGTTCTTAAAGCCGTTGGCCAGCGAGCGCAGGGATACGCCGTTTTCGTCGATAAACCCCTTCAGGCGCAGCCAGTCGAATGCGGCATTACCCGCTTCCGCCCACGACTTGTAGCCAGTAAGTAGGTAAACAAAGGCGGATTTCAGGCTGTCTACCGATACTTTGGAGGTTTTGATGTAGCCGGTGAACGCGCCCCAGTCGAACAGGCTTTTTCCGCCCTCCGCCCAAGTTTTGTAGTCGTCATAGAGCAGCACGAAGGCGGCACCAAGTGCGGCAACGGCAGCGGCGGCCAGCGCGAACGGGGCGATAAAGGCATACAGCGCCGTTACCGCCGACCACAACACGGGAAGCAGCACCGCGCCCAATACAAACGCCAAGCCTTCGAAAACGTGCTTCATCGTGTTTTCGTTGCGCATCAGGTAGTCGGCAAAGCTGCTGACCAGTTTTACCAGCCGCAACAGGTGCGGGGCGAGCGCGTCGGCAACCATATTCTTCAGCGCGTCCCATTGTTGGTTGAGGTAGGCGCGGGAGCGGGTCAGTTCGCGGCTGACGGCAATTTCTTTTTCGCCGGAACGGTAAAGGTTGCGCTGCATCTCCAGCATCTTTTCCATTTCGGCACGCCCGAGCAGCAGGGTGTTGATCGTGCCGTCGTCCAAGCCCATGCTTTTGGCCAGATTGTAGGCCTGCACCCTGTCCATTTTGGAAAAGCGGTCGGACAAATCCAGCATAATGCTGTCGAGATTGCGCGCTTTGCCGTCTGCATTGAGCAATGCCACGCCGAAGGCATTGAAGAACGGCACGATGGAGGTATCACCCATAGTGGTCAGGCGCGTAATGCCCATACTCAGGCCGGCAAGGCTGCCTTTCATCCCTTCCGCGCTGCCGCCCGCCATTTCCGCCATACCGCCCCACGCTTGGAGACTGTTGCGGCCCATACCGATATTGCGCGACAGGTTGTCAAGCTGCACGTTGGCTTCGGCGGTTTCCCGAATCAGCTTGTCTAATGCGTTTGAGCCGGTAACAAGCGTGAAAAGGGCGGCCGCGCCTTTTGCGACCCTCCCCATCGCTTCGGTCAGGTTTTTGGCCTGTTTGACGTTCTGTTTGACCTTTTCGGCGTGTTTGTCCAGCCCTTTGCCGGATTTGCCGGTTTTTGCCTCTGCCTTCTCGAACGCCCCGGTCATGTCATTCAGTTTGGACACTGCCTGCCCGGCTTCGCGGCTGAATTTGGACGAGTCAATGCCCAATTCCATAAACAGGGTATCGATTACGGTTGCCATAGTGTTTTTCCTTTAAAAAAGCAGCCTACACTTGGTTTTCCGATGTGCAGGCTGCTTTTGCCGCATGGGATGGGGCGGACGGCTTCGCGGCCGTCTGAAACGCTTACTTCAGCAGCAGTTCGACCACTGCAAAGGTTTTCCATACGGCAATCAGCGCCGTCAGGCATAAAGTCGCGCAAACCAGCGTTTTCCGTGTTTCGGCAGGTGAGAAATTTTCCGCTTCCATTTGGAACATCCCTAGGATTTTGATAAAGGTTTTGCTATACTTCTTTCCATTCATTAGCTTACTTCCGATAAGTTAATGTCAGAAACCCCGAAAAGATTCGCGCCTTTTCGGGGTTTCGCCTTGTCCGTCTTCAGACGGCCTGCTGTGCCTTGTTGAAGGCATCGGTATTGACGATTTCGAGCAGGTTAAAGGCATCTTCCAGCCCGTACACGGTTTGCAACTCGTGCAGGGTGCAGATGCGGGAGGAAACCAGCGCGCCGATGGTTTGGGTCAGGTTCAGATAGCCTTGCTGCCGGCTTCCTCCGCCCCGCCCGACGCCGAGGTCGGGCCAAAGGCGTGTTGCAAAAAATCGGTATGCAATGCAAACACCTCCTTCCGCAAACGCCACAGGGTCGTGAAGTCTTCCACGTCGTTGAAGTCCATATTCAGCGGGCGCGGCTGCCCGCCCTCGGGAATAATTTGCACGCAGTCCAAAAGCTCGTTCAAAAGCGGGATGGCGTCTTCGGGCTTCACTTTGCCCAATGCACCCAGCGTCGCCCCCACCATACCGATCATTCCCTGTTGCGGGGCGATGCCGCCCAAATCCACGCCGCTGTTTGCCAATGCCAAAAGGGCGCGCATCGCCCAGTTGTCGGCGTGCGCGGCGCTCATTTCGGTAATCAGGAACACGCGGCCTTTGTCCCGCCCGTTTTCAATCGTGATTTGCCGGGTTTTCAGAGCCATATCAGATTTCCTCCGGTTTCACCACGATGCGGAACGAGTAGGTTACAGATTCCAGCGTTTTCTTGGCGGTTGTGCCGCCCGGGACTTCCACTAAAAATCCCGTGGCGGTGTAACGTTTTTTGACGGCGGAAACCTCAACCGAAAATTCCACCATACGCGTTTCCTGACGTTGCAGGATGTCGTTGGTGAATTGGTCGAAGTAGTCGCGCGATTTGCTGGTGGGCGCGAGCTGGATGTTGAAGTCCACTTCGTAGGGCGTGAAGCCGCCGGACTGTTGGCCGTCCACGCCCATCATCGTTTCGCCGATTTTGCCCTGCCCGAAGTCGAAGGCATTGTCGGCGGCGTAGCCTTCAATCTGTACGAAGTTGTCGTTAAAGCCTTTCACGCGCATCAGCAGGATGCTGTTGGCGGCGGTCAGGGTGCGGTCTGATACGGTTTGCATATGTTTTCCTTTGCAAAGAGGCCGTCTGAAGCTTCAGACGGCCTTTGTGGTTTACTGGACGTTGATCGAGCCTAGGTTGATGTTGTGCACGCTGCCGCCGTCGGTGTACCACAGCTTCACCGGCATAGATTGGCGGTTGCCGCGCGTCTGCGCCGAAGCGTTTTGAATCAGCAGGAAATAGCCGGTGCTTTCAATCTTGGCGGCGGCATCGGCGCGCGCTTCGTTGTTGATCAGGGCGCGTTGCTGTTCGCCCAACGGCACGCCCGGCTGAATGCTGCCAAAATTCAAGGCCTCGTTAATCGGGTCTTGGCAGGCGGCGCGTTGCAGGGCGATACCGACGGCGTTGTACGGCACGGCCTTGGCCGAGGTGAGCAGGGTCATCAGGGCAAGCTGCAGTTGGCTGTTGAGGCGGATTTGGTTCACATAGGCATCAATCCATTTCCATTTGCCGGGCATCTGGCCGGGATAAAGGAAGGTAAAGCGGTCGTTGGCGGTCGCCCACGCGCCGTAATAGTTGTAGCCGTTCTCTTTCAGGTTGTCGGCATCGGCGGCGTTGTCCACGTCCACACTCAAGCCGGATTGGTTTTTGAACGCCAGCGTGATGCGCCCTTGCGTTTCGGTAAAGTCGATGGAGGCAATCGCGCCGCACAGGAAAGCGGCTTTGTCCAGCCCGCCGTAAATCGGGGCAGTACCGTCATAGGCGGCGGCTTTCAGTTGCGCGCCGAAGCAGGTTGTGTTGCCGGTTTGCAGCGCGGCGGCTTCTTTGCCCCAAGCGGCGTAAAGGAAGCGGTTGTTCTGCGCGTTGCTCCATTTCGCCAAGGCCAGCTTGTCGGCCAGTTCGGGCTCGAACACGGTGGTAAAGGTGGCAAAATTCAAAGTGGACTGAATCACGCCCTCCATCACGGTTTCCGCGCTGTCGCCGTCGTTGCCTTTGGAAATGATTGCGCCCTTGGCTTCGGTCAGGTTCAGGGCTTCGGCCAGCGTGCCGGCGGCAAAGCCGATTTCGGAACTCTTGCCTTGGATGGCGGAAACGATTTCAAACGCCTGCAACTGCTTGTCAAACTGCACGGTGGCATTGATGGCGGTGCCGATTTTGTCGGCGGCATCGGAAAAGCTGGTGGCGGCGGAAAGGTTGATGTTGTCGCCGTTCTTATCGTTGCCGTCGATGTTCACTTTCAGATTGCCCGAAAGTTTCTTCAGGGCGGCAAGGCTCATACTTTTCACGCTTGCCCCGCGCAGATAGGCGGCTTCTTTGCCGACGTTGTAGGGGTAGAAATACAGCGTGCCGGGCTTGATGTGCGAATTGTCGAAGCCTTTAAAGTACACTTGCGCGGCTTTGAACTCTTCGCTTGCCAAGCCGAAAAACTCGCCGACCGCCGAAGCATCGGGGAACGCGGTATGCCGGCCGGTGGGCAGGTTTTCGTTTTTGCTCAAAAAGACGGCGTTCATTGACAGGGGAGAGCCGCCGGAACTGAGCACGGCGGGGTTTACGCTGACAATTTTACTTGCCGGAATAGATTGGAACATGGATATATCCTTTACGGTTGGATCAGGGTTAAATCAAAAGCGTTTACAAACTGTTGCGGGTGTTCTGCCTGTGGCGCATAGGCCAGATGGACGGTGGTCATCCAGCGTTCTTCATATTCGCTCTCTTCGTTGGTGAGCGGCATGAAGCGTGCGGGGTCGGCATATAGCGGCTGGCAGGATTTCAGCCGCTCGCAGGCGTAGAAATCGCGCCAAAGCTAAACGGTTTTCTGCGCCATCTGCCCCGCCTCTGCACCGTAAAAATCAAGCTGCATCTGTATTTCGGATTGGCGCGAAACGGCGGCGGTTTCATCCGCCGCGGCGTAAGCGTGTTCGTTCGTGGCGGCGGCGGTTTCGTTCAGGATGTTCATCACCACGAACGGCGGCTTGGGCAACGGCACGTTGTTGCTGTATCCGCGCACCACTTCGCACGAAAAAAGCCCGAGCAGCATTGCCCGGACTTCGGTATAAATATCGTCTAATGTTGCCGCCATAACAGCACCTTGCACCAATCCGGCCAGCTTTCCACCACCTGCTTCACCAGCCATTCTGTCGTTTCGGTTTCGCCGTAGGCCGCGAACACCAGCTTGTCCGCACCTTTGCCGCTCTGCCGCCGCAAGCCGTGGAATTGTCCGGTTACATAGGCATAAAGCAGCGTTCCTTGCTGCGCTAGACCTTCAAACAAAGACAAATCCTGCGTGCTGAGGGTTTGGGTCTGTACGGTTACGGGATGCTCGCTGTAACCTGATTTCCGTTTTCCCGTGGCATCGGTGGTGTAGCCGTCATTGAGTTTCAGCACGGCGGGCAGGTTGGGATTGACGGATGTAACCGCGCCGTTGGCAATGGCCCTAAGATTCATGATTTTCCTTTATTATGGGTGTTTGCTTTCGGCGGTTGGGCGGCATATAATGAAATCAAGCGGTATCGCTAATCAATTAAGAGGTCGGTCGCATACGAACGCGCGAAGGTGCTGATTGATGATGCCGCTTCCCCAAGGCAACGGCGGTTCAATAACCCGGTCTTAGCAACCGGCGATATACCGTAGATTAAACGTTGCCTTTTTTATTTGTCTGCCCAAAACCCGTGGTCGTAATAACGTCTGCCGTCTCGATAGTGCTTCACCGTCATCACTATTTTTCTGTCTCTACCTTCTACTTTCAATATTGCCCGATAAAGCTCCACGCCGACAACATTTGCGTCACCATGCTTATCATCCTTAGTTTCCGTCAGTTCTGCCATGCGGATAATGTCAGGGATGGCGGGAATGGTTTTAATCAGTCCGTCATTGGCATTGGCGATAGTGTGTTTCACACCTTTCATCGTTACTTCGATTTCATGACCGGTTGCCGAATTGATGAACTTCTTACCAATAAACCGTGTGGCGAACGCCCGGGCTTTCTCTCGCAGCTCCTTCATGCTCGACCATAAGCCCAGTTCGTTGCCCTTAATTTCGGGTATCTCTGCTTGGGGTTGGCCGTCTTGTTTTTCAGGCTGCGCGTTTCCCGCCCCGAACCGCCCGTTCTCCGCACGCGGGTGTTTGCTCTCATCCCATTCTGCATCCGCCGCCAACAGCTTGTAGGCGCGGTGCAGGATTAACAGGTTTTGCGCCCGTTTCAGGATAGCTGCCGACCTGTATTCATTCATCGGCAACCTCGTAATCAATACTCCGCCACAATGTTCCCGTGTCAATCAGCGGCTTGTCGAAGCCTTTTTGCTTCACGGTCGCGGCGGCGTTTGGCGGTTCGCGGAAGGCTTGGATGGTTTCCACAATCTGCCCCTTTACGCCTTCGCCCATCAATTCCAAGGCCTGCCGCACATCGCCGCCGTTGGCTTCCAGCAGCGCGGCGGCCTGCTTCGGCCATTCGTCTTTGTGTTCGGCAATGGTGTTGCGGAAAAACGGGCGCGGGGGGATGGTTGCCGTGCCGTATTCGTTCCAGAAGGCGACTTGCGCCACGCTTTCGCCGTCCGAGCCGTCATAGTTCGCCTGTTCGATAATGCCGACGCGCACCTTGGCCGTTGCCGCCCGCGCCGCCAGTTCGGACAGATGCCGTCTGAACCTATCGCCGCCGCGCATAACAGCCTCCCGATACATATCGGAAGCGGCGGTATTTGGCGGTAAGCTGCCAATAGGTTGCGCCGTAGGGCGTTTGCAGATACCAGGCGGCATTGCCGCCGACCGCGCCCATATCCGCGCTCACGGACACGCTGCCTTCCGCAGCCGAAGCAATGCGCCCCACCAATCCGCCCTGCGCGGCACGTTCGGTCAGCGCGGCGACGTGGCGCACCAGCAGGAACAGCAGCATTTCGCGCTCTTCCGGCTTTTTCACAATGCTGCGGCCGGTGTTGTCCAGCAGGCTTTCGGCCTGCGCGAACCACATTTCGAGCTGCGCGTCTGTTGCCTGTACTTCGGGATAGGCCGTCTGAAAGCGCGCTTTATCGAAGACGACGGCAGGCATATCAGTCTTCCTTGGCGGTGCTTACGCCGTTAGCCTTGTCATCGGGCTTGATGGCTTCCAACTTGGTCTCGTTGCCGGTTTTTTCCTGTGCTTCGGCTTTGGTGTCCTTGGCATTTTCGTGGGCGAAAACGAAGCCGTTTTTGACCATATCGCGGTCTTGGTGCGCTTTCATCCAAGCATTGAACAGGTCGGCATCTACGTTGTAGGTAATGCCGTGGCCGCCGATGATGTTGGAAGCGTTTGCGCCGTTCAACTCTACCGACTTGCTGCCGACTTCGATAATCAGACCGTTGGGCAGTTTGCAGCCGACGGTTACAGTTTTTTGTTTTGCCATTTGGGTTCTCCAATAAAAAAGCAGCCTGAAAGATTTCAGGCTGCTTATATGCAGGTTACTATTTCTTTTCGGGCGGATCGGGCGGAATGAAAAGAAAAACCGCACCGAGAATAAGGGGAAGCAGAAATCG
>NZ_JBPBFH010000034.1:0-21263 GCF_050896295.1 Neisseria sp. SLRRB23 | reverse complement strand
TCCGCAAAACCGATAAANAAGACAGCGCGAANGCAGCCGTCAAATCGNCGCATAACGGCAAAACCCATACCGTCCGCAAAGGCGAAACGCTCAAACAGATNGCCGCCGCCATCCGTCCGAAACACCTCGTCCCGCATTTCAACGGCGCCGACGACTTGGAAAAATGGTTGGAGCAGTAAATGCAGGTGCTGCTTGGCGAAGACTTCAAAAGAGCGTTGAAAAACTACCCCAAAGAAGACCGCAGAAAAATTGCGGAATTTATCGCACACGTCCAACAGAACGGCTTATCAGGGTTACCCGGCAGGAACAAATCCAGCGACAACGTACCGGCAGACGATCCTCAATGGCTGGAAAAAGTCCGATTTGCCCAACGGCACAACCTTTGGCACTATCACATCGGCATTCCCAAATACAACGGCGGCAGGTATGGCGATTTGACATCCGCCTACATCCTTCACTATACCCTTTGCGACGGCTTTATCAAAATCATCGGTTTTGACAGACACCCGCCTTTTATCCTGCCCGATATTCCCAAATAACCTTGTCTTACCCCCCTTAAGACAGCCCCTCGAGATACCGCCTGCAAATCTTTGCCAAAGCCTGTACGCGGCTGCCCCCGGCTTTTTCCACGGCGGCAAGGATAAGCTCCACGTCTTCGGCACGCCCCTGCACTGAAAACTGCCGGTATTCGCCGCTTGCCAGTTTTGCCTTTGTCGCCGCCGCCGCCGTTGCCGCGCGCAATTTTTTAGAATGCCCGCTGTTGGAATTTGCCATTTTTAAATCCTTATAGTAGAGTATGGGAAAGATAAGAGGAAGGGCAGCCTCCTTAACTGCCCTGCAAATGGTTAATCGTTAATCACTTGTTTTGTATTTCCCTACCACGCTGGGGAGCTTGCAAGGAAATACAAAATCACACAGATTAGGATTTTCTTAATCACATTGCCTCCTTTCTCTTTCAGGTTGCCCCGTATCGGCTGATACGGGGTTTCTTCATTTCCTAATCTATGAGTTTATTATATCATATGATATAATAAACGCAAGTATCGAAATACCCTACACGCGCAGAGGGCATTCTTTCCTAAACAACCGCCTTAATAGGCGGTTTTTTTTGCGCCTGCGAAATCTCAAAAATAAATTCTTTTAATAATCAAAATGTTCAGTATTTATTAAATAAAAAAATCGGTTTGGATGCGGATTTGTACGAGGCGGTAACCGCCTATAAAAAAATCACATCCAACGGCGCGCTCAAACGCCAGGCACAATTTATCGGCAGGCTGATGCGCGATACCGATCCCGCGCCCATCGAGGCGTTTCTTGCCAAGCTGCGCGGCGACGATGCGGCGCACAATGCCTTTTTGCAACGTGTGGAACAGGCGCGCGTACGGCTGTTGGCAGACGACGGCGCGTTGACGCAGTTTATGTCGGATTTTCCGCATGCGGACGCGGGCAAGCTGAGGACGCTCATCCGCAATACCAAAAAAGAGCAGGAGCAAAACAAACCGCCAAAAAATTTCCGCGCCCTGTTTCAAGAATTGAAAACCGTCATGGAAAGCCAAGGCGGAACAGGGGAAGCTTAGGCATATTTTCAGACGGCATCCGCCGTTATTCGGATTGGAGGATAAAATGTTGTTCCGTAAAACGACCGCCGCCGTTTTGGCGGCAGCCTTGATGCTGAACGGCTGTACGGCAATGATGTGGGGCATGAACGACCCGTTCAGCGAAACGACCGCCCACAAACACGTTGACAAAGACCAAATCCGCGCCTTCGGTGTGGTTGCCAAAGACAATGCCCAATTGGAAAAGGGCAGTCTGGTGATGATGGGCGGGAAATACTGGTTCGTCGTCAATCCTGAAGATTCAGCGAAGCTGACGGGCATTTTGAAGATTGGGTTAGACAAACCCTTCCAAATGGTTCAGCACAACCCGCGCTTTGCCCACCAAGCCCTGCCGGTCAAACTCGAAGCGCCCGGCAGCCAGAATTTCAGTACCGAAGGCCTTTGCCTGCGCTACGATACCGACAGGCCTGCTGACATCGCCAAGCTGAAACAGCTTGAGTTTGAAGCGGTCGAACTCGACAATCGGACCATTTACACGCGCTGCGTATCCGCCAAAGGCAAATACTACGCCACGCCGCAAAAACTGAACGCCGATTATCATTTTGAGCAAAGTGTGCCTGCCGATATTTATTACACGGTTACGGAAAAACATACCGACAAATTTAAGCTGTTTGAAAATATCTTATATACGCCTCCCTTTTTAATACTGGATGCGGCGGGCGCGGTACTGGCTTTGCCTGCGGCGGCTCTGGGTGCGGTCGTGGATGCCGCCCGCAAATGAACGGCAATGCCGTCTGAAAAGCCTTCAGACGGCATTTCAGCCTTATCATATCTTGAAAAAACTTCGTCATGTCAGCCAAAATCCAAACCCGATCCGTCAATACCGACGTTTTTAATCATTTGCTCACCGCCGGTGCCGATCCTTTAATCGCCCGGCTTTGTGCCTCGCGCGGTGTGCAAAGTCCTGCCGAATTGGACGACAAACTCGCTTCTCTCCTGCCTTATCAAACGCTGACAAACTGCGAAGCCGCCGCCGGACGTTTGGCGGATGCGGTTGAGCGTCAGGAAAAAATCCTGATTGTCGCCGACTATGATGCCGACGGCGCGACGGCGTGTTCCGTCGGTATGAGCGGTTTGGCGGCGATGGGGGCGAAAGTGGATTTTCTTGTGCCCAACCGCTTTGAACACGGCTACGGCTTAACGCCCGAGCTGGCTGAAATCGCGGCAGAGCAAGGTGTGGATTTGCTGATTACGGTCGATAACGGTATCGCCAGCATCGCAGGCGTGGCGCGTGCGCAGGAATTGGGTTTGGATGTGATTGTGACCGACCACCATCTGCCTGCCGAGGCTGTGCCCGACTGCATCATCGTCAATCCGAACCAAAAAGGCTGCGGCTTCCAAAGCAAAAGTTTGGCGGGCGTGGGCGTGATTTTTTATGTACTGATGGCTTTGCGTGCCGAACTGCGCCGCCGTAATTATTTTTCAGACGGCCTAAAAGAGCCGAATCTGGGCGACCTTTTGGATTTGGTCGCACTCGGTACCGTCGCCGACGTCGTCTCCCTCGATCACAACAACCGTATCCTCGTGTCGCAAGGTTTGAAACGGATGCGTTTGGGCAAAATGCGCCCCGGTATCCGCGCCTTGTTTGAAGTGGCGCGACGGGATTGGCGCAAGGCTCAGCCGTTTGATATGGGCTTTGCGTTGGGGCCGCGCATCAATGCCGCCGGACGGTTGGACGATATGTCGGTCGGCATCGCCTGCCTGTTGGCGCGAGACGATGCGGAAGCGCAGGAACTGGCGGCGCAGTTGAACAACCTCAACATCGAGCGCCGCGAAATCGAGCAGTCTATGCTGCAAGACGCGCTGAATGATTTTCCCGAAACCCTACCTTCAGGGCAGACGACTTTGGTGGCGTATCGCGACGATTTTCATCAAGGCGTGGTCGGCATCGTTGCCAGCCGCCTCAAAGACCGTTTTTATCGTCCGACCATCGTGTTCGCCCCAGCCGACAACGGCGAAGTGCGCGGTTCGGGACGTTCCATTCCCAATTTGCACCTGCGCGATGCTTTGGACTTGGTGTCCAAACGCCATCCCGATTTGATTTTGAAATTCGGCGGACATGCGATGGCGGCGGGTTTGAGCATACTCGAACATAATATCCCCGCGTTTCAGACGGCCTTTGAAGAAGCCGTGCGCGAGATGGTGTGCGAAGACGATTTGTCGCAAACCTTCATCACCGACGGCAGCCTGCCTGCACGCGACATCACGTTGGAACAGGCGCAAAACCTCGCCCGCCACGTTTGGGGACAAGGCTTCGCGCCGCCGAGTTTTACCGACGAATTTCACGTCGTCCGCCAGCAGCCTTTGGGCGCGGAGGGAAAACACAAAAAAGCGTGGCTGCAAAAAGACGGCTGCGAATTTGAAGCCATGTTTTGGCGTTGCAGCGAAGACATCCCCGAATACATCCGCACGGTTTACCGCCCCGTGGCCAACGAATGGCGCAACAATCTCGAATTGCAGCTTTATATCGACTACTGGGAAGCCGCGTAAGCAGTTGATGCCGTCTGAAAAGGGCTTTCAGACGGCATCGGGTAAACAGAGGAAAAACAAATATGGAAAACCAAAGACCTGCTTTGGGTTTTTTGTTGGCACTTTTGGCTACGGCAACTTGGGGGACGCTGCCCATTGCCGCGCAGCAGGTACTGAAATTCATTGATGCGCCGACATTGGTGTGGATACGCTTTACCGTGGCGGCATCCGTGCTGCTGTTTTTTTTGGCTGCGGCGGGGAGGCTGCCGAAGCGGCAGGATTTTTCTTGGCGGACGTTTAGGCTGTTATTGCTCGGTGTGGCCGGCATTTCGGCAAACTTTGTGCTGATAGCCCAAGGCCTGCATTATATTTCGCCGACCACGACGCAGGTTCTGTGGCAGCTTTCGCCGTTTACCATGATTTTTGTCGGCGTGGTGCTGTTCAAAGACAGGATGACTGCCGCACAGAAAATCGGTTTGGTTTTGCTGCTAATCGGTTTATTTATGTTTTTCAACGATAAATTGGGAGAATTGTCGGGTTTGGGCGCGTATGCGCAAGGCGTGTTGCTGTGCGCGGCAGGCAGTATGGTTTGGGTATGCTACGGCGTGGCACAGAAGCTGTTGTCGGTACAATTCAGCTCGCAACAGATTTTGATGCTGATTTATGCGGCAAGTGCCGCCGTGCTCCTGCCTTTTGCCGAACCGGCGAACATAGGCAGTTTGAAGGGCGTGGCGGCATGGGCATTCTTTGCTTATTGCTGCATGAATACGTTGATCGGTTACGGTTCGTTCGGCGAGGCATTGAAACACTGGGAGGCTTCCAAAGTCAGTGTGGTTACGACCCTGATTCCTGTCTTTACCATGATGTTTTCCATACTCGGACACCATCTTATGCCTGATATTTTTTCCGCACCGGATATGAATGGTTTGGCTTATGCCGGTGCTTTCGTCGTGGTAGGGGGTGCGGTCATGGCGGCAGTCGGAGACAGGCTGTTTAAGTACCGGTAATGTATACGATAGTGTGCTTATCACGGAAAATGCCGTCTGAACGAGGTTTCAGACGGCATTTTATTTGAGGGAAAGATTAGCGCGGATGAACCATATCGGCAGGAACGACCAACTCATCAAACTCTTCGCCCGTCAGCAAGCCCAACTCAACGGCGGTTTCGCGCAGCGATTTGTCGTTTTTGTAGGCGGTTTTGGCGACCTTGGCAGCGTTTTCGTAGCCGATTTTACGGTTTAACGCAGTAACCAGCATCAGGGAATGGTGCAGGAAATAGTCGATTTTTTCCGGTACGGGTTCGATGCCGGCGGCGCAGTTTTCGTTGAAGCTGTTGCACGCGTCGCCCAAGAGGCGGATGGATTGCAAGAGGTTGTAGGCGATAACGGGCATATAGACGTTCAGCTCGAAATTGCCCGACGCGCCCGCCATGCCGATGGTAACGTCGTTGCCGAACACTTGACAGCACACCATGGTCATCGCTTCGCATTGGGTCGGGTTGACTTTGCCCGGCATGATGGACGAACCCGGCTCGTTTTCGGGGATTTTGATTTCGCCCAAACCGCAGCGCGGGCCGCTTGCCAGCCAGCGGATGTCGTTGGCGATTTTGTTCAGGCTTGCCGCCAGCGTTTTCAATGCGCCCGAAGCGGTAACGGCGGCATCGCGTCCGCCCAAGGCTTCAAATTTGTTCGGCGCGCTGACAAACGGCAGGCCGGACAGTTCGGCGAGTTTGGCGGCGGCTTTTTCGGCGTATTCGGGATGGCTGTTCAAACCCGTGCCGACCGCCGTACCGCCCAAGGCGAGTTCGTATAAACCTTTCAGTGCGTCGTTCAGACGGCCTAGTCCGTGGTCGAGCTGGGAAACGTAGCCGGAAAATTCTTGTCCCAAAGTCAGCGGCGTTGCGTCTTGCAAATGTGTGCGGCCGATTTTGACGATGGGGGCGAAAGCTTGGGCTTTTTTGTCCAATGTGTCGCGCAGGGCTTTTACTGCTGGAATAAGGTGGCGGTTGATTTCAATCGCGGCGGCGACGTGGATGGCGGTCGGAAACGCGTCGTTGGTCGATTGCGCGTGGTTCACATGGTCATTGGGATGGACGGGCTGGTACGCCGCCAAACCCGTACCGGCGATTTCGTTGGCGCGGTTTGCCAGCACTTCGTTCATGTTCATATTGGACTGCGTACCGGAACCGGTCTGCCAAACCACTAAGGGGAATTGCCCGTCGAGCTTGCCGTTCAAAACATCATCTGCCGCCTGCGTAATCAAATCCGCCTGTTCGGGCTTAATCCTGCCGAGGGAAACATTGGTGGCGGCAGCGGCTTTTTTCACCAGCGCCAAAGCGTAAATCAACGGCTGCGGCAGGGTTTCGCCGCCGATTTTGAAATTGTTGCGGCTGCGCTGGGTCTGCGCACCCCAATAGGCTTCGGACGGGACTTCGACATTGCCCATGGTGTCGTGCTCGGTACGGGTGCTCATGCGTTTCTCCTTTTTAAATGTGAATAAGAGTGATTCGCAAATATTATAATGGAGATTGGTGGGATGAGAAAGCATCATGGCAGCGAGAATATAAAAATGCCGTCTGAAGCCCTAATTGGTTTCAGACGGCATTTGTTTAGGTGTGGGGTTACAGCACTGATTTCACAGTATCGACCACATTGTCCACGGTAAAGCCGAACTCTTTGAAGAGTAAGTCGGCAGGGGCGGATTCGCCGAAGCGGTTGATGCCGACGACTGCGCCGTTCAGACCGACGTATTTGTACCAGCCGTCGGCGTGTCCGGCTTCTACGGCGATGCGCGGCAGGCCTTCGGGCAGGATGGCGGCTTGATAGGCGGCGTCTTGGCGGTCGAATACGTTGGTGGACGGCATGGAAACGACGCGCACGGCGATGTTTTGTGCGGCGAGGGCTTTTTGCGCTTCCAAAGCCAGCTCGACTTCGGAACCGGTAGCAATGATGACGGCTTGGGCGTTGCCTTGGGCTTCGCTGATGACGTAGCCACCGCGTTTGATGTCGTTCAGTTGTTGCTCGCTGCGTGCTTGGAATTTCAGGTTTTGACGGCTGAAAATCAGGCAGGACGGGTGATCGGCGGCTTTGACGGCTTCTGCCCAAGCGACCAGAGATTCGGCGGTGTCGCACGGCCGCCATACGTCCATATTCGGAATCAGGCGCAGGGTGGCGGTTTGCTCGATGGGTTGATGGGTCGGGCCGTCTTCGCCCAAACCGATGGAATCGTGGGTGAACACAAATACAGGGTTGATTTTCATCAGTGCCGCCATGCGCAAGGCGTTGCGTTCGTATTCGCTGAACATCAGGAAAGTTGCGCCGAAGGGTTTCACGCCGCCGTGCAATACCAAGCCGTTNATAATCGCGCCCATACCGAACTCGCGCACGCCGTAGTGGATGTAGTTGCCGCCTTTGTCGCGGGTAACGGAGACGCTGTTTGACCAGTCGGTCAGGTTGGACGGGGTCAGGTCGGCAGAACCGCCCACCAGTTCGGGCAGCTCTTTTGCCAAGATTTCGATGCTGTTTTGGCTGGCTTTGCGGGTAGCGATGGTTTCGGCTTTGGCGCACACTTCTTTCAATGCCGTCTGAACGTAGGTGTCGAAATTGTCCGGCAGTTTTTTATCCATGCGGCGCACGAATTCTGCGGCTTCGGCAGGATATTTGGTTTGGTATTGCGCGAACAGTTCGTTCCATTCGGCTTCCAGTTTCGCGCCTTGTTCTTTCGCGCTCCATGCGTCGTAAATTTCTTGCGGGATTTCAAAGGCAGGGTAAGTCCAGCCCAAATGTTTGCGCGTGGCTTCGATTTCATCCGCACCCAAAGGTGCGCCATGGGTTTTGTGGCTGCCTTCTTTGTTGGCACTGCCTTTGCCGATTAAGGTTTTGCAGCAGATGATGGACGGTTTGCCGGTTTCGGCACGTGCGGCTTCGATGGCCGTCTGAATGGCGGCGGTGTCGTGGCCGTTTACGTTGGGAACGACATGCCAGCCGTAGCTTTCAAAGCGTTGCGGGATGTTTTCGGTAAACCAGCCGTCCACTTTGCCGTCGATGGAAATATTGTTGTCATCATATAAAACAATCAGTTTGCCCAAGCCTAATGTGCCGGCGAGCGAACAGGCTTCGTGCGATACGCCTTCCATCAGGCAGCCGTCGCCCATGAAGACGTAGGTGTAGTGATCGACGATGTTCAAACCGTCTTTATTAAACTCGGCGGCAAGGATTTTTTCCGCCAATGCCATACCCACCGCGTTGGCAATCCCTTGCCCTAACGGGCCGGTCGTGGTTTCCACGCCGTCGGTGTAGCCGTATTCGGGGTGGCCGGGGGTTTTGCTGTGCAGCTGGCGGAAGTTTTTCAGGTCTTCAATGCTCAGGTTGTAGCCGGTCAGGTGCAGCAGGCTGTACAACAGCATGGACGCGTGGCCGTTGGAGAGGATGAAGCGGTCGCGGTTGTAGAATTTGGGGTTGGCGGGATTGTGATGCAGGAATTTCGTCCACAATACTTCGGCCATTTCCGCCATGCCCATAGGCGCGCCGGGGTGGCCGGAATTGGCTTTTTGAACGGCATCGGCCGAGAGGAAGCGGATTGCGTTTGCCAGTTGAGACATTTTGTATTTTCCTTGCTGGTGTTTTGGATAAGTGGATGGTCAGACGGCGTTGATTATCGCCCGATTCGTATATGCTTTCAAGAAAAGGAGAAGCGGGCGGTACGGCTGTGCCGGAAGGATATATGCTCCGGGTATCGGGATATCGGTTTCAGCTTGGATGTGAAAGGTGTTTCTATACTTTTGAAAACAAAGTGTTACAAATTATTTATTAAATAAATAGTGTTTGTTTATGATGGGGTATCGACGTTTTTTGCAGTCATTTGCCTATTTATTTCTTACCCGTTGTTTTTTAATTATATTCAAATAAGGAAGTTTTCAGCATATATGGCTTTGTCCGTGAAGGGGAGGTGCATTTGGGGCGGTATTGTTCGGATATTTATCTTTTTGCGTATCAATAAGTGCATAAAGTTGTACAATAGCAAGAGTGTATTTTGAGAAAAATATATTTTCTGGAAATATCAAAACGTAAAGACATCAAAAAAAGCAAAATGCCGTCTGAAAAGAAAACAGTAGCCACGACGGACAAACCATTAATCAAAAATCAAGGAACGTAGCATGACCACGGAAAATCAAGCCGGTAATCCGGAACCCGAGCACAGCCCGTCCGAAAAAACAAAAGCCGCACCGAAAGTGAAAAAAACGTTTGATCCGCGTGCCAGCGTGATTCAAATCCATCCCGAAGGCGAACGCATCCATCCGAAAAAAGCGGAAGGGCGGTTTGCCAAATTGCGTATCGCCGCAGTGTTGGCGACCCAGTTTGTGTTTTATGTGATTCCGTGGTTCAACTGGAGCGGCAGGCAGGCTGTCGTTTTCAATATCCCCGAACGGCATTTCTTCATTTTCGGATTGTCGTTGGGGATGGGCGATTTGATTTACCTTGCTCTGCTGCTGATGATTTGCGCCTTCGGGCTGTTTTGGTGGACGACGATTGCAGGGCGACTGTGGTGCGGCTATTCCTGCCCGCAAACGGTTTACACCGAAATTATGCTGTGGATTGACAACCTGGTCGAAGGCGATAGAAACAAACGGCTGAAACTGGAAAAATCGCCGTGGAATTTCACCAAAATCCGCATCAAAGCCACCAAATACCTGCTGATTTTCCTTGTCTGCGCGTGGACGGGCATCACGTTTGCAGGCTGGTTTGTCCCCATCCGCCAGTTCGTTCCCGATTTATTCAACGGAGGAGCAGGCGGCGGCGCGATGTTTGCCGCAGCGTTTTACGGCTTTATGACCTTCTTCTTCGCCCACATCATGCGCGAAAAAGTATGCCTGCATATGTGCCCGTACGCACGTTTCCAAAGCGCGATGTTCGACAAGGACACGCTGATTGTTTCTTATGACGCGGAACGCGGCGAACCGCGCGGAGCCCGCAAGAAAACGGTCAACAAGGAAGAGGCGGGTTTGGGCGACTGCATCAACTGTGCGATGTGCGTCCAAGTCTGCCCTGTCGGTATCGACATCCGCAACGGTCTGCAATACCAATGTATCGGCTGCGCCGCCTGTATCGACGCGTGCGATGAGATTATGGACAAAATGGGCTATCCGCGCGGTTTGATACGTTATACGACCGAAAGCGCGCTGGAACACGAATATGCCGAAAAAGACATTAAAAAACGGCTGCTTAGACCGCGCGTGGCAGGTTACGGCGCGGTGTTGGCAGTGGTTATCGCCGCCTTCCTAGTCGGTTTGTCCACGCGCAAAATGGTCGAAGTCGATATTTTGAAAGACCGTGGCGTAATGGTGCGCGAAAACGCCAAAGGCTGGCTGGAAAACGCATATAGCCTGCGTATCATCAACAACAGCGAAAAAGAACAGCTGATTACCGCAAGTGTCAAAGGATTTGACGAAATAGCCCTGACCGGGCTGCCTGAAGGCGGTATAAAAGTGGCTCCGCGTGAAACAGTAACCCTTCCTGTACAAGTGTCTACCATTCCGGAATACGCGGACAAAGGCAGTCATCCTATCGAGTTTATCTTCCAATACCGGGAAAGCGGTGCATCAGACGGCAAGCCGGTTGTTTTGGAAGAAGACGCAACCTTTATCGGAGAATAACCGTGTCTCAAAACAATCCAATCAAGCCTTGGTACAAACACGTCTGGCCGTGGGTCTTGATGGCGGGTCCGATTTTTGTCGTCATCGCCAGCGTCGCCATGTTTTTTGTCGCACAGCAGCACGCGACAGATTTGGTTACGGACGATTATTATAAGGACGGCAAGCATATCGACATCCAGCTTCATCGGGATGAAGAAGCCGTCAGACGGCATATCGGGGTGCAGGTCCTCATTTCCCCCGATATGAATGCGGCAAAGGTGTTCGTCAGCGGCGAATTTGACGGAAATCAACCGTTGAAGCTGCTGTTGATGCATCCGACTCGCAAGGCGGACGATCAAACCGTAAACCTTAAGCCTGTCGGTAGTGCGCAGAACGGCAGGGCGGAATATGAGGCGGTGTTCAAAACCCTTCCGCCGACCAACCACTGGTATGTGCGCGTGGAGGACGCGGCAGGCGTGTGGCGCGTGGAAAACAAATGGATTACCAGCCAAGGCAATGCGGTCGATCTGACCCCGATGGACAAACTTTTCAATAATGCCGGAAGCAAATAAAAAAGCCGTGTTTTCATTGCATTGGTTTGTTATATGCAATGTCGGGCAGGCATTGTTTGATTATTCGGCGTGATGGTCTGATTTATCGGACGAAAATAAATGCAGCTCATCCCGTTTATTTTTTAACACCATTCTGAAACACAGCCTGAAAAATGCCGTCTGAAGGGCTTCAGACGGCATTTGTGTTGTATGCCCGACACAATGCGGAAGGCGTTTTGTTTACATAAAAACGTTTTTATTTCTCTCCGTTTTTTCGACACTATTCCGGAACACAACCTGGAAAACGCCGTCTGAAAGCCCTTCAGACGGCATTTTGTTTGCAAATCAAATCCTACCTGACATCAGCGTCCGAGCGTTGCAACAGGTTCGCTCCCCGTCAGCAGATATTGTATCGTCTCGCGGACGGTGCGGATGGCATTGCCGAAGGGAAGAGGGTCTTTACCTCTAAAGAACAGGCCTTTATCTACTTCTCCACGGAATGCGGCGGCAAGCTGGATGTCGATACAGAACTGTCCTGCTTTGGAAAGCCCGTCGCGCAGACCGCAACTGGTCAGGCAGTTTAAACCTTGGGTACAGCGGCGCGGGTCGGCTTTGGCGTTTGCCTGAAGTTTGCTTTCGCGCCTGATATAGCTGTCTAGGAATTTGGTACGCACGCCGCGCGCCGGCAAACCGGCAACAGACATAAATTCGACTACTTTTTCGGTTTCCGCACCGGCAAGCGTTTTTTTGAAGTTAAGGTGCGCGTCCCCTTCTTCGGTAACGGCAAAAGCGGTACCGATTTGAACGGCGGATGCTCCCCAGTTCTTTAGGGCGGTTTTGACTTTTTCAAAGTTTGCCATACCGCCTGCCAAAATAAGCGGGATTTTTTCGCTTTCCAGCCCTAAACTTTTGAAAACTTCAAACGTTTCCTCAATCACGCGTTTGAAGTCGAACTTGGCATCGTTTACGCCTTCGACGGTTGACGCGCCCAAATGCCCGGCCGCGTGGGCAGGATGTTCGACTACAATCGCATCGGGCAATATGCCTTTTTTCATCCAACGTTTCAAGACGATATTAATACCGCGCGATTCGGACAGAATCGGCAGCAGGGCCACATCTTTATGATAGCCCTCGGTCATTTCCGGCAGGTCTAAAGGCAGGCCGGCACCCATCACGACCGCATCCGCCCCTGATTCGCAAGCCTGGCGGACATACGCGGCGTGGTCTTTGACCGCCTTCATCACGTTGACCGCAATCAGCCCTTTTCCCTCTGAAGCACTCTTGGCTTTTTGGATTTCCCTGTCTAATGCGGTACAGTTCAAAGACGTATATTTCTCTTCACTCGGATTGATTTGGGATTCGGCGAGCAGGTCTTCGTGAAGGTGGCGCAAATCCACACTGGCAATCGTTCCGATACCGTTTTCACGCGCCACCGCGCTGGACAAACCCGATGCGGAAATACCGACCCCCATACCGCCCTGTACGATGGGGATAAGGGATTTTCCACGAATAATCAAAGGGTCAAAAATATTCTGCATCAGTTTCTCCGAGTATACGAATCAGTCAGGCTCATGAAAAATGGTTCTAACTGTTTTAGAACCATTGCTCAAATTTGGTATTATACTCTAAATATTACGGTGGTAAACAGAAAAGCAGCCGGGGATTCGGGCTTATGCCGTTATGCCTGTTTCAATCGGGAAAGAAAATATTATAGTGGATTAACAAAAATCAGGACAAGGCGACGAAGCCGCAGACAGTACAAATAGTACGGCAAGGCGAGGCAACGCCGTACTGGTTTAAAGTTAATCCACTATAAATTTGATGATGGCATAAAAAAGCCTAGTCAGTTGCTGTCAAAGGGGATTGTTAAGAAAAGTAATGCCACGTTGATGGGGTGCAATATATCAGGCGTTTCAATCGGGTAAAATGTTGAACGGACACCGCATCCGGTTATGGGATATCGGTTTGCACGGCAAAGGTTTGAATATGATTCGATTACGTCTGAGATTCTGATGAAGGGGGTAGGTAAAGATGATGATAAAATATACAAGTATAAAAGATATCGTTGAATATGGATTAGATGCTATTTCTGATAAGGAAAAAATAACAATGAACCTGAAAGACTTTCTATACATTAGACGAGTTTTAGAGGAATATATGCGTTATCTACATAATCCTGATCATTATCCCGATATAGAAGCAATTCAAAATTTTTTAGGTAATGCTTCTTCGGGAGGCGGATTTGAATGTTTAAGCACAGCTATTTATAACAAAGTATATAAAGTTGATTTGCCGGCGAAGATTGAGAAAATGATTGATGATGGTTTATTTGAACACCCTCTATATCCCAGTTACTATAAGAAAAATGAATAAGCAATAATTGGATAGTATTGAAATTGTAGAAAATATAAATTTATGTGGATACGTAAATTCGAAGTTGTAGGAAAGGATAAAAAGTGAAAATAGTGCTTGTTAAATTTTAACTATGGTAACGATTTGCCGAGGCAATAAAAAATCCCCGAGGGATAATCTCGGGGATTTGGAATTTGGCACGCCCACGGGGAATCGAACCCCGGTTACCGCCGTGAAAGGGCGATGTCCTAACCGCTAGACGATGGGCGCATATTGTATTTTCTTACTGGCGCACCCGGAGCGATTCGAACGCCCGACCCTCTGGTTCGTAGCCAGATACTCTATCCAACTGAGCTACGGGTGCGCTGCAAGAAAGATTTGAATTTTAGGGCAATCATCGGATTCTGTCAATTGTTTTGTTGGATGAAATGCCTTAAAAGTGTAAAATATCGGTTTGTTGTTTGAATTTAAAGAGAATAAAATGATTGTTGCTTCTCGCTGGCCCTTGCTGGAAAAGGCGTTTTTACGGTTTGGAATGCCGGTTGCCGTGGTCGATTTGGAATCGACTGGCGGCAATCTGTATGAAGACAGGGTAACCGAAGTGGCTTTGGTCAAGTTTGAGCAGGGAAGGGTGGTGAGGCATGAGTGGCTGGTTAATCCTAAAAAACCTATTCCGCAGTTTGTGGCGGAGCTGACGGGGATTTCAGACGGCATGGTTGCCGACGCACCTGTTTTTGCAGAGATTGCCGGCGAGTTGTTTTCGGTATTGAAGGGTTGTGTGTTGATTGCACATAACAGCCGTTTCGACTATACGTTTTTAAAGCATGAGTTTCATCGTGCGGGTATCGGATTTTCATCGCCTGCTTTGTGCAGTGTGCAGTTGTCCCGGTGTCTGTATCCGCAATTTTACAAGCACAGTCTGGACAGTATCATCGAAAGGTTGGGGATTGTTGTGGAAGACAGGCATCGTGCGATGGCGGATGTATCGGCATTGTGTGATTATTTGGAATACAGCCTGTCGGAACACGGGGTTGAGGAGTGGATTAGGCAGTGTTTCCGTTTGATGAATCCGAAACCGCTGCCTGCCGCGCTGCCCGAACGGTTGAGGGAACAGTTGTACGGTTTGCCTGACGGTATGGGGGTGCTGGCTTGTTTCGACGGCGGGGGAGCAATAAATTATATCGGTACGTTTGAACGGGTATATAGCGAGGTTTCGGCTTTATTGGATGCCGGAAAAGTTCCGTTTGATTGGTGCAATACGGAGGAAGTCCGTTTTTTTCCCGCTTTGGGCAGCCTGCATGCATATAAGATTAAAGCGGAATTGGTCGGGCGTTATCATTCGGNTTGTTATGTGTCTGCCAAAAATCTGCTGAAAACATTTACGACCGTCAGGTTTGAAAAAGGTTCAGACGGCATGTTGAATGCGAAAACAGCGGCTTTGAAAAACGGTGTGGCGGACAATCCGCCTACCGGATTATTTGCCAATAAAAAGGCGGCGGGACGGGCTTTGTCGTCGTGGGCGGAAACATACGGATTGTGTCCTGCCGCAGCCGGTATCCTGCCGGACGGTTATGCAGAGGATGAGCCTTGTCCCGTATATGTTTCAGGCCGATGCGATAAGGCGTGCGGCCGTTCTGACGAACAGGTTTTGGCGTTTGCACACAAGTTGCCTGTTTTGGATTGGGGAAAAATGCATGAGGTGGAAATTACCGAAACCGATCCTTTAACGGGGGAAAAAGTCGTCCTGCATGGAATGGGCGGCGCATTGGAAATGGATGACGGGCTTTGGTATTTCGATAAAGATTTACCGGATGCGTTTAAGGCGAAGTTTAAAACGGACAGGAAAAATATTAAGGAAATTGGTTAAATCGATACCGGTTGGTGAAAGCCGGTAAGTATGTAAACAGCCGTTCGTATGGATTGCCTAATCGGTTTGGGTTGGAATGTGTTACCGTTTGCAGGTAATGTGTCCGAAGATGCCGTCTGAATTTTTTCAGACGGCATTTTTGCCGACGCGGTTTTCGTGCCGTGTCGGTTTGCCCGTCCATCCGAAGGCATCGGACAAGCAGGGTGGGTTTCAAAACCCGTTTTCCATCATAATTTGACCGGGAATGCGGTTGCGGTGCATGGCGTAACCCATACCGAGCAGCGTTTGGAAAGTGTCTTTGACCATTTCCGGGTTGCCGCAAATCATAAACCGTGTGGATTCCGGGGTGAACTTGGTATGCAGTGCCTGTTCGATGCTGCCGTTTTTTAAGAGTTCGGGAATACGTTTGCCGCCCAATCCGTCGGAATTGGCGGCGCGGGTGGTTACGGGGATGAAACGGAACGAGTGTCCGTATTCGCCGACCAGAGGGTGTTCGGAAAGGGCGGCGAGCCGGTCGTTGAAAATCAATTCTTCGGGAAAAGATACGGAATGTATCAGGTTGACGGTATCGAAACGTTGCCGGATTTCGGGTTGTTCGAGAATGGAAAGGAAGGGGGCGATGCCGGAGCCGGTGCAGAGCATCACCAAATCCTTGCCGTCGGGGAAGCGTTCGGGCAGGAGGAAGCCGGTGGCATTTTTATCGAGCAGGATGGTGTCGCCCTGTTGCATTTTGGCGAAACGGGCCGACATGGGGCCGTCTTGGATGAGTACGGCAAAATATTCGAGCGTGTCGGCATATTCTGCGGAAACGATGGAGTAGGCACGCCAAATAAAGCCTTCCCCTTCGTAGAAACCGAGTCGGGAGAACTGTCCGGCTTTAAAACGGTAGGATTCGGGACGGCTGATGGCGAAAGTGATAAGTTTCGGCGTGTGGTGTTTGACCCACAAAATCTTTTCTTCAGTGAATTTTGCTTCGGGCGAGGCTGCCATGTTGTTGTCCTTGAGTGTGTTTGTCGGGATTATAGCCAATTTGGGTGTTTTTTTCCGCATTGACGGTCTATATTTAAATTCGGATATTTTTCAATACAATATTATCGTTTTTTGAAATAAACGGTAAGGATCAGTTTGTTTTTTGTCAAAATGGGAATACAATCCTATCTATAAATTTAATTGAGAATTACTTTTTTTCAATTAATATAAAAAATCAAAACAGTTGTGAGGGCCTTTGGACGATTTGCACACTTGCATATTACAGAGGTCTCTATGAATCAAAATCATTTTTCACTTAAAATTCTGACCGTTATGCTGTTATCGGCTTACGGTGGTTCTTTTGCAGACGGTGTTGTGCCTGTTTCAGACGGCAATACCGTCAGTCTGGATACGGTCAATGTACGTGGCTCTCATGCTTTGTCGGGCAAGACCGAAAAGACCCGTTCTTATACGATAGATCGGATGTCCACCGCCACAGGTATGAGGATTGCGGGCAAGGATACGCCGCAGTCGGTCAGCGTCATCACGCGCAGCCGCCTTGACGATAAGGCGGTGCATACGCTTGAAGAGGCAATGAAAAACACGACGGGTGTCAACGTTGTGCGCGATTCAGGCTTGCAGACGCGGTTTTTGTCACGCGGTTTCTATATCGATCAGATTGGTGAGGACGGTATTACCGTCAATGTTGCGGGCCGTTCGGGATATACGGCGAAAATCGATGTGTCTCCGAGTACCGATTTGGCGGTTTATGACCATATTGAAGTTGTACGCGGTGCAACGGGGTTGACCCAATCCAATTCAGAGCCGGGCGGAACCGTCAATTTGATCCGTAAGCGACCTACCGCTTCTTTCAAACATACCGGAGAGTTGACCGCCGACCATCGCGGCAGCCGGCGTGCAGTGTTGGATGTTTCAGGCAGCCTGAATAAGGCGAATACCTTACGCGGAAGGTTGGTGGGTGCGGAAGAGTATAAAAAATCGTTTAAAGACCGCGTTTGGGGCAGGAAACATATGGTTTACGGCATTGCCGAAGCCGATGCGGGCGACAGCAGTGTGCTTACTTTGGGCGGTATGTATCAGAAAAGTAGGGAGGTTCCTGATTTTTCGGGCATTATTTTGCCCTGTGAAAATCAGAAAACTGCCCCGTTCAGTTCAACACCTGCCTGCAACCGGCCTTTGCAACTGCCGCGCAACACTTATTTGGGGGAGGATTGGTCGCGGTTGAGTGCCGACAAATACAACCTTTTCTCAGGTTTCAAACATGTGTTTGACAACGGTTGGCAGCTCAATGCCGAAGTGTCTTATACCAAGAATGAATCCGATGCGAAGGTGGGGCAGTTTTTTCTGAAAAACGAACATGCGGCGGGTTTGTCGGGTGAGGATGCGGTAGGTTTTTTGACCGAAAAAAACGAAGTCATCCCGTTCGAGCCGAAAGATAAGGCATTGGAGAAACTGAAAGCATATCGTGACGAAACCGCCAAGGAATACCGGGAGCGCAAAGCCGATTTTGTTAAAAACCGTTTCGATAATACTGCTTTTGAACAGTACCGCAGCCGCCGTGCCGCAGAACGCAAAGCCGGTTTTGACAAGTGTATGAGTGACCCTTTCGCGCTGGACTTTATCTGTCAAGGTTCTTGGGGGGATCCGGGCGTTGATGCCGACAAGGCGGAATTTGTCGATAAAGCCCTTGCGAAGGAGGGCATCTTTAATAATGCGGCACAACGTTTTCCAAACAGCCTGTATGACTCTTCCTTTAATCGTAAGGCTACCGCCAACCGACGATACAGTTATATGCCGTTGCGGTATACCAAAGACGACCGCCAATGGGGAATCAAACTTGACCTGACCGGCACATACGGGCTGTTTGGGCGGGAACACGATTTCTTTGTCGGCTATGCCTACGGCGATGAAAAGATACGTTCCGAATATCTGGAAATCTACGAACGCCGCCACAGAGTACGTCCGAATACGGGGGCAACGCACGGCGTGTATGCGGGAAGTTGTCAGGAAGAGCCGGACGGCGATTTGTCATCTCCTTTGGTCAGGGGGCATAAAGAACCCGATTGGCAGGCGTACGATGAAAAAGGCAACCGTACCGTTTATGCCGAAGAATGCAGGAACGCCAAGAAAATAAAAACCGAGCCCAAGCTCGATGCCGAAGGCAAGCAGGTGTATTACTATGACGAATACAGCGGCAGCCGGACGCCAGTATATGTCGATGTATATGAACTGGACGAAAAAGGCAATAAGATTCAGGAGACCAATCCCGACGGCACGCCCGCCTTTACCGGTTTTTCCGGTACGGTGCCGGTTTGGAAAACCGTCAAAGTGGCTGACGATCATGTTCCTGCGCTGTATAACTACGCCAAATACCTCAACACCAACAAAACCCATTCGCTGACTGCCAGCACGCGTTTCAACGTAACCGGCCGACTGCATCTTTTGGGCGGGCTGCACTACACGCGCTATGAGACCTCGCAAACCAAAGATATGCCTGTCCGCTATGGGCAGCCGGCAAGCGATTTTCAGACGGCATCGAGCATTAAGGCGGATCAGGACCATTACACGGCCAAGATGCAAGGTCATAAATTGACGCCCTATGCAGGCATTACCTATGATTTGACACCGCAACAGAGTATTTACGGAAGTTATACCAAAATCTTCAAACAGCAGGATAATGTCGATGTCAGTGCCAAAACCGTTTTGCCGCCTTTGGTCGGCACAAACTATGAGGTAGGCTGGAAAGGCGCGTTCTTGCAAGGACGGCTGAATGCTTCGTTCGCATTGTTTTACCTCGAACAGAAAAACCGCACGGTCGTCGATTTTGGCTATGTTCCCGGAGCAGGCGGCAAGCAGGGGTCGTTCCAAACCGTTGCTAAACCGATAGGCAAAGTGGTCAGCAGGGGTGCGGAATTCGAGCTGTCGGGCGAGTTGAACGAAGATTGGAAAGTCTTTGCGGGCTACACCTACAACAAGAGCCGCTACAAAAACGCCGCCGAAGTCAATGCCGAACGCCTCGCCAAAAACACAGGCGCAGACCCGTACAACTTCAGCAATTTCACACCCGTGCACATATTCCGTTTCGGAACGAGCTTCCATATACCGAATACGGGGCTGACCGTCGGCGGCGGCGTGTCCGCACAAAGCGGCACAAGCAGTCTGTATAACATCAGGCAGGGCGGCTACGGGCTGATAGACGGTTTCGTCCGTTACGAATTGGGCAAACACGCCAAATTGAGCCTCATCGGTACGAACTTAAACGGACGCACTTATTTTGAGAACAACTACAACCGTACGCGCGGCGCAAACAACTTCTATGGAGAGCCGCGCACTGTCAGCATGAAACTGGATTGGCAGTTTTAATTGAAAACCGTAGTTTTGCGGATGCCGTCTGAAACAGGGTATGTTTCAGACGGCATTTTTATGGAGGCAGGCTTATCGGGGCGTATATTTGGAATTTGCCCGATGCCGGCAGTAGAATATCCCTTTTCTCCTCAGCAGAGCCGATGTCTTCACGCAAAATCATCCACATCGACATGGACGCGTTCTACGCATCGGTAGAACTGCGCGAGCAGCCGCATTTGAAAGGACTACCCGTGGTCGTGGCGTGGGAGGGTGCTCGTTCGGTGATTTGCGCCGCATCGTATGAGGCACGGCAGTTTGGGCTGCATTCCGCGATGTCGGTGGCAACGGCGAAAAGGCTGTGTCCGCAAGCGGTGTATGTGCCGCCGCATTTTGATTTGTACCGTCAGGTTTCCGCGCAGATTCATGCCGTATTCAGACGTTATACCGATTTAATCGAACCCCTGTCGCTGGACGAAGCCTATCTTGACGTTACCCGTAATTTCAAAAACATCCCTTACGCCAGCGAAGTTGCCAAAGAAATCCGTGCCGCCATTTTTGCGGAAACGGGTTTGACCGCATCCGCAGGCATCGCGCCGAACAAATTTCTGGCGAAAATCGCGTCGGACTGGCGCAAGCCAAACGGGCAGTTTGTGTTGCCGCCGCACAAAGTCATGGCATTTTTGGAAACCCTGCCTTTGGGCAAAATCCCCGGAGTGGGCAAGGTAACGCTGAAAAGAATGCAGTCGCTGGGTATGCAGACGGCGGGCGACTTGCGCCGTTTCGAGCGCGGCGAGCTCTTAAACCATTTCGGACGCTACGGCTACCGCCTCTATGATTTGGCGCGCGGTACGGACGAACGCCCCGTCAAAGCCGAACGCGAACGCCTCCAAATCTCCACAGAAATCACCCTGCCCGAAGACCTGCCGCTCGAGCAGGCTGCCGGACACCTGCCCCATCTTGCCGAAGACCTGTGGCGGCAAATCACGCGCAAAAACGTCGAAGCCCAAAGCGTAACGCTCAAGCTGAAGACCTACGATTTCCGCATCATCACGCGCACGCTGACTTATTCCTCCGTATTGCCCGACTGCGCAGCTCTGCTGCAGGCTGCGCAAATGTTGATGGCGCGCGTCCCGCCGCAGACGGAAGACGCGTTCCGCCTCATCGGTATCGGTGTCGGCCGCCTTGTGCCGAAAAACCAACAGCAGGGCTTGTGGGCGTAAACCGATTTACCACGCTGTCGAAAAAAAACATGCCGTCTGAACGGTTTCCAGACGGCATGGCTGCTTTATAGTGGGTTAACAAAAATCAGGACAAGGCGACGAAGCCGCAGACAGTACAAATAGTACGGAACCGATTCACTTGGTGCTTCAGCACCTTAGAGAATCGTTCTCTTTGAGCTAAGGCGAGGCAACGCCGTACTGGTTTTTGTTAATCCACTATAC
>NZ_JBPBFH010000033.1:0-21556 GCF_050896295.1 Neisseria sp. SLRRB23 | reverse complement strand
ACCTGACCTACTTGCAGGTAGTCGCTGACATTGCGTACGCGCTCGTGGGCGATTTGGCTGATGTGTACCAAACCGTCTTTGCCCGGCATCACGCTGACAATCGCGCCAACGTTGTTGTCGAGGATTTGGCGTATCCACGCTTCTTCCTGCGCGTGAAATTTGTCGAAGAGGGGGTTGTGTTCCGCTTCAACCGCCAATTCCTGCGCTTTTTTCTCGCTGTATTTGGAGAACGAGCCGGGATAGGAGCGCAGAATGCCGCGGTCGAGTTCGACGATGCGCGTAGCAATGTTGTCCAAAAAACGGCGGTCGTGGGTAATCACGACCAAGCTGCCTTCAAACGCCTTGAGCAGGTTTTCCAGCCAGATAATCGCGTCGATGTCCAAATGGTTGGTCGGTTCGTCCAGCAGCAATACGTCGGGCTTCTGCACCCAAGCCTGCGCCAAGGCGACGCGTTTTTTCTGCCCGCCGGAAAGATTGCCGATTTTTTCGTTTTCCGGCAAACCGAGTTCGCCCAAAGTCTGCTTGACTGCCGCATCCAGCTTCCAGCCGTCCTTCGCTTCGATTTCAAGCTGCAATTCATTGAGTTCTTTCAATAAAACGTCGTCTGAATTGTGTTCCAAATCATGGCTGACGCGGTGGTAACGGCGCAGCAGGTCGCGGATTTCGCCCAAACCTTCGGCAACGGTATCAAATACGGTTGCGTCCTTATCAAAAAAGGACTCCTGCGGCACATAAACGATTTTGAGGTTGTTTTGAACGATAATCTGCCCGTCGTCGAGCTTTTGTACTCCGGCGAGAATTTTCAGAAACGAAGACTTACCCGCGCCGTTGCGACCGATTAAGCCGATTTTCTCGCCGCTGTCGAGTTGGAAGGAAGTTTTGTCGAGCAGGGCGACATGGCCGACGGCAAAGGAAGCGTTTTCTACGGATAATATATTCATGATACAAATTCTCAACAGTTACCGTTTGGATTTTGCCGCAAGTTTGGCGCGGGCAATTTCAACCGCACCCGGCAGGATGGAAATAATAATGATGCCGCCCATCACCAAGCCCAGATTGTTTTTTACGATGGGGAAGTTGGCAAAGAAATAGCCTGCATAAGAAAACAGGATAACCCACAACACGCCGCCGATGATGTTGTAGCGGATAAATTTGGCATAGTGCATTTTTCCCATACCGGCGACAAAGGGGGCGAAGGTGCGGACGATGGGTACAAAACGGGCAATGATGATGGTTTTCCCGCCGTGTTTTTCGTTAAAACGGTGGGTTTTATCGAGATATTCGCGCCGGAAGATTTTAGAATCGGGATTGGCGAACAGCCTGCCGCCGAAATACCTGCCGACGGTAAAATTGAGCGCGTCGCCGAGTATGGCGGCGGTAAATAGCAGCATAACCATCAGATGAATATCCATATCACCTAGTGCGGCAATCCCGCCGGCGGCAAACAGCAGCGAATCGCCGGGCAGGAAGGGGGTAACAATCAGGCCGGTTTCGCAGAACACAATAGTAAATAAAATGGCGTAAATCCAAATGCCGTATTGTGTCGACAGCGCAAGCAGGTGTTGGTCGATATGGAGGATGAAGTCGATGGCAGATGCAACCACGGTGCATTTCCTAAAAAAATAGACCGTGTATTTTAACCGATTGGAAAAATGCCGTCTGAAATTTTCAGACGGCATTTGTTTTTAAAAAAGTTTACGCACCGTAAACGGGATACTTGCTGCAAAGCTCGGTAATTTGTTCGCGGACTTTGGCGAGGTTGGCTTCGTCTTCGGGATTAGCCAATACATCGGCAACCAAGTTCGCCAATACGCGTGCGTCGGCTTCGTTAAAACCGCGTGTGGTCATGGCTGCAGAGCCGATACGGATGCCGGAGGTAACGAATGGTTTTTCCGGATCATTTGGGATGGCGTTTTTGTTGACAGTGATGTGTGCTTTGCCCAAAGCGGCTTCGGCGGCTTTACCGGTGATTTTCATCGGTTGCAGGTCGACGAGAAAAACGTGGCTTTCGGTGCGGCCGGAAACGATGCGCAAACCGCGTTTGACCAGCTCTTCCGCCATCGCGGCAGCATTGATTTTCACTTGTTTCGCGTATTGTTTGAACTCGGGTTGCAATGCTTCTTTAAACGCCACGGCTTTGGCGGCGATAACGTGCATCAACGGACCGCCTTGCAGGCTTGGGAAGATGGCGGAGTTTAACGCTTTTTCGTGCGTGTTGTCGCGGCACAAAATCACGCCGCCGCGCGGGCCGCGCAGGGTTTTGTGGGTGGTGGTAGTCACGAAGTCGCAGAATGGCACGGGGTTAGGATATTCGCCACCGGCAATCAGTCCGGCATAGTGCGCCATGTCGACAAAGAGGTATGCGCCGACTTTATCGGCGATTTCGCGGAATTTTGCCCAGTCGATTTGCAACGCGTAGGCAGACGCACCGGCCACAATCATTTTAGGTTTGTGTTCAAGAGCCAAGCGTTCTACTTCGGCATAATCTAGCACTTCGTTTTCATCCAAACCATAAGTAATGGCGTTGTAGAGTTTGCCTGAGATATTAACGCTTGCACCGTGGGTCAAGTGGCCGCCGTGTGCCAGAGACATACCCAAAATGGTGTCGCCAGGTTTTAAAACGGAAGCGTACACAGCTTGGTTGGCTTGCGAGCCGGAGTGCGGTTGGACGTTGGCGTATTGCGCGCCGAACAGTTTTTTGACGCGGTCGATTGCCAATTGTTCGACAATATCGACGTATTCGCAGCCGCCGTAGTAGCGTTTGCCAGGATAGCCTTCGGCGTATTTGTTGGTCAATTGCGAACCTTGTGCCTCCATCACGGCGCAGCTGACGTAGTTTTCAGAGGCAATCAGCTCGACGTGGTCCTGCTGGCGTTGGTCTTCTTGGGCAATGGCTGCTGCCAAATCGGGGTCGTATTGTGCGAGGGTAACGCTTTTTGAAAACATGTTCTCGGCTCCTTTGTGTAATCAGGGTATAAGGGCTGAAAATTTATGCGTAAAGCGTGATATTGTCAACGTTTTTATCAACCGGACGGCGGTGTTAAAAGAAAATTTTGCCGTATCCGATAAAATACTGGATAAAAATATTATCTTTGTTATAATTAATGTAAAGATTCAGTTTGCTTTTTAACCCGTTAATGAAGAGAGGAGAGCGATATGTTCCCAGAATACCGTGATTTGATTTCCAAATTGAAACAGGAAGATTCCCACTTCGCCCGTCTGTTTGACGAACACAACGAGCTGGACGACAAAATCGCCGGTCTGGTTAACAATCCGGTTACCAGCGGCGCGGAAACCATCGATGAGCTGAAAAAAGCCAAATTGAAATTGAAAGATGAACTTTATGCCATCCTGCAAAAAGCGGCGGGCAAATAAATTCGGGCTTTAAATTTTAAAATGCCGTCTGAAAAGTTTTCAGACGGCATTTTTGCCGTTCGGAAAGGCAGTTTTCTATCGTTTTAAGGCTGTGTACGAAATATCGGCGGCAGCGTCGGATGCGCGCTGCCGCCTTTCTTTATCGGTTAGGCCAGCCTGTTTATTTTGAATGCAGACGGTTGAGGTAATCCACTTCTTCGCTGCTGCCCATGAAGACGGCGACGCGTTGGTGCAGGTTTTCGGGCTGTATGTCGAGCATGGTTTGATATGCGTTGCTTGCCGATGCGCCCGCCTGTTCGAGTATCAGGCTCATAGGGTTGGCTTCGTACATCAGGCGCAGTTTGCCGGGTTTGGCGGGGTCGCGTTTGTCTTGCGGATACATGAACACGCCGCCGCGTATCAGTATGCGGTGGATTTCGGCAACCATACTGGCTACCCAGCGCATATTGTAGTTTTTTCCGCGCGTACCGGTTTCGCCTGCCAAGAGCTCGTCTATGTATTGCTGTACGGGAGAAAACCAATGGCGGCGGTTGGACATATTGATGGCGAATTCTTTGGTGCTTTCCGGTACTTTCGGGTTTTCTTTGGTCAGCACAAATTCGTTTTCGGCATTGAGTGTGAACATATATACGCCGTGCCCGAATGTGAACACGAGCTGGGTTTGAGGCCCGTAGAGGACATAGCCTGCGGCAAGCTGGCATCTGCCGGCTTGTAAGAAGGATTCGGTTTTCAATTCTCCTTCAGGTTTTTCAAGGATGGAGAAAATGGTACCGACGGAAATATTGATATCGATGTTGGACGAGCCGTCTAAAGGATCGAAGAGAACGAGATAGCGTCCGTTTTCATCGGCGTTTACGAATGTATCTTCTTCCTCGCTTGCGAGCCCGGCAACGGCAGGGTTGGCTTTGAGTGTGTCAATCATAATGTTGTTGGCGATAACATCCAGTTTTTTCTGGTCTTCGCCCTGAATATTGCCCGTACCTGCCATGCCCAATACGCCAGCCAGTGCGCCGAGGCGGACTTTGGCGTTGATTTCGGTGCAGGCGGAAACGACGGACAGCAAAACGCCGCCGAGTGCTTCGGGCAGTTGGTTTTGTTGCAGGTGTTTGGGGAGGAATCGGGTCAGTGTGTTCATGGTTTGCTCGTCTCGGAAAGGTTTATGCCGTCTGAAAGGCGGCAGATGGTTGCAGGGCGTTCCTTTGGCGCGTTCCGCCGGATATCGCGTGGGATTGTAGTGGAAAAAAACGGCGCGGGGCAAGTCGGAACGCGGTAGGCGGATGAAGGATATTTATTCTTATAGTAGATTAAATTTAAACCAGTACAGCGTTGCCTCGCCTTAGCTCAAAGAGAACGATTCTCTAAGGTGCTGAAGCACCAAGTGAATCGGTTCCGTACTATTTGTACTGTCTGCAGCTTCGTCGCCTTGTCCTGATTTTTGTTAATCCACTATAAAAGTGTCGGCTGCCGGTCTATCGTCCGGTTTTGTTTGTTTGACGGGAGATGCCGTCTGAAGGGTTGTTTCAGACGGCATCGGGGTCAGCGGATTTTGCTGTCCGACAGGTAGCGCGCGCCTTCATCTTGCGCCAGCAGCCGCGTCAGGGCGGGGAGGTTTGCCGCCAATTGTTCCGCCAACAGATAGGGCGGATTGATGACGAACATTCCGCTGCCGTGCATACCGAAACCGTCGGTTTTCGGCGCGTGGACGTGCAGTTCGGCGTGAAGGTGGTTGTCGGGAACGAGTTTTTTCAATTCTTCGGGCAGCTTGCGGCTTTCTTCCCGGCTGAGACAGGGATACCAGATGAGATAACAGCCGGACTCAAACCGTTTTAAAGCGGCTTTCAGCGTTTCCGTTACACGCCGGTAGTCCTGTTTTTCCTCGTAAGGCGGGTCGATGAGGACGGCGGCGCGGCGCGGTGGGGGCGGCAGCAGGGAAATCAGTCCTTTGTAACCGTCTTCGCGCAACACTTGTCCGCGTTTGCTCAATCCTGCTTCGCCCATATTGTTTTTCAGATGGACAAAGTCGGTGGGGTGCAGCTCAAACAGGCGCAATTTGTCGCCGACACGGGTCAGCGATTGCGCCAGCCACGGAGAACCGCAGTAAAGTTTGGGCGAGGGCAGGATTTTTTGTATGTGCGCGGCAAAGTCAGACAGTTCGGCAGGCAGATTTTGCGCCTGTTGGAGCAGGGCGATGCCTTGCCGGTATTCGCCGACTTTTTGCGCTTCGCTGCCTTCGAGATTGTACAAACCCGCGCCGCCGTGCGTGTCGATGTACCAGTAGGGCTTGTCTTTGCGGTTGAAATATTGCAGCACTAAAAACAAGGTGAAGTGTTTGAGCATATCGGCGTGGTTGCCGGCGTGGAATGCGTGTCTGTAACTGAGCATGGTATGAAAGCCGTTTGTGCGGAAATGCCGTCTGAACGCGGGAACATGGTTTCAGACGGCATGACGTAATGGAAAACAAATGCCGAATCAGCGTTTTTCGCCGATTTTGCTTTCTTTGCCTTTAATCAGGTTGAGGATGTTGCTCTTATGGCGGAGCAACACCAATATGGCGATTGCGAGGGTTGCGAAAATCCAAGAAGTATGCGGTATAAAAAACAGTGCGGCAAGGGGGGCGGCGATTGTGGCGGTTAATGCGGCAAGAGAGGATACTTTAAAGCCGAATGCCATCACAAGCCAAATCAACGCGCAGACCAAGGCAGTTGCGGGAGAGAGTGCCAGAAGCACGCCCAATGCCGTTGCCACGCCTTTGCCTCCTTTAAATCCGAAAAACACCGGCCACATATGTCCGACCAGCGCGGCGAGTGCGACGGCAGCGATTGCGCTGTCGGATAAACCGAGCGGTTCTTGAAGCACGCGTGCAAGCAAAACGGCAACCAAACCTTTGGCGGCATCGCCCAAAAGCGTCAGCGCGGCAGCCTTTTTTTTGCCGCTGCGTAAAACATTGGTCGCGCCGGGATTGCCCGATCCGTAGGTGCGCGGGTCGTCCATGCCGTAATATTTGGACACGATGACGGCAAAAGAAAGTGAGCCGATTAGATAGGAAACGGCAACAGCCGATATGTTGAACATTTGCGGTACTTTACTTAGAATGGTGCGGTTATTTTAGCAAAAAACAGGGCGGATTATGGATAAAATCTTTTTGCACGGCATGAAGGCGGATACGCTTATCGGCGTGTACGGCTGGGAGCGCGAACGGTTGCAGACCCTGATTGTCGATTTGGACATCGGCATTCCCGAGAAAGCGGGTTCGGACGACGATATTGCCAATACGGTGCATTATGCCGAGGTATGCGAAACGCTGCGCCGACATCTGAAAGAACAGGATTTCCTGCTTTTGGAAGCGTTGGCGGAATATATTGCCGATTTGGTTTTGGGATATTTCGGCGCGGTGTGGGTGCGCGTGAAAATCGTCAAGCCGGGTATTTTGGAAGGCGTGCGCGAGGTTGGAGTGGAAATCGAGCGCGGCAAGCGTGAAGATTGAATGGCAGAATAGGAAACGGAAAGGAGATATGAAGTGGATTTGAGGGAAGTAAAATTAGGCGGCGAAACCATTTACGAGGGCGGTTTCGTCAGCATCAGCAAGGATAAGGTCAGGCTGCCCAACGGTAACGAAGGGCAGCGTATCGTCATCCGTCATCCGGGCGCGGCGTGCGTGTTGGCGGTAACGGATGAGGAAAAGGTCGTTTTGGTGCGGCAGTGGCGTTATGCGGCAAATCAGGCGACATTGGAACTTCCTGCGGGCAAGCTGGATGTGGCGGGTGAGGATATGGCAGCGTGTGCGCTGCGAGAATTGGCGGAGGAAACACCTTATGTTGCCGACAGTGTGTGCCTGCTTTATAGTTTTTATACGGCGGTCGGTTTTTGCAACGAAAAAATGTATCTGTTCGAGGCGGAAGGCGTGCGCTTGGGCAGTACGCTTGCCAATGACGAAGACGAGATTACGGAAACCGTATTGATGTCGAAGGAAGAAGTCCGCCAAGCCCTTGCCAACGATGAAATTAAAGACGGTAAAACATTAATCGGTTTGCAATACTGGTTGATGAAGGATTGACAGGATGTTGGAACTGCCCGCCGGAGTAGATTGGCGGGCAGTTTGTTTGGCGGATGGGATATGTCTTTTCGGTTTGTCTCTGGGCGCGTCCTTTAAAGTCATTCGTGTTTTAGTAATAAGAGAGAAAAGGGGATGATAATTACCCAAAAGAACGTGATAATTTTTAAGAATGGTTAATAATGAATATCTTTGTTACTAATTTTTTTTACTGTTTTATTAGTTTATTGGTTCTTTCTTATATACCATCTATTAATCCATGGCATGATGAATTAATAGATGATATTAATTTTGGCAAAAGGGTTATGATGGTTACTTTTTTTGCATTTTTAGACGCAGCAATAGAGAGTTTTTTTTAAGAAAAAGCCTTGGTAGGATAAACCTACCAAGGCTTTTTCTTTGTTATAGACCTAAAAGCCCAATTTGAATTTGAGAACGGTATAGTGGATTAAATTTAAACCAGTACAGCGCTGCCTCGCCTTAGCTCAAAGAGAACGATTCTCTAAGGTGCTGAAGCACCAAGTGAATCGGTTCCGTACTATCTGTACTGTCTGCGGCTTCGTCGCCTTGTCCTGATTTTTGTTAATCCACTATAATTGGCACAGCCAGTATTTAAACAAGCGAAGCCAATTTATAGCTTGTGTCAAAACCAAGGGAAGCAATTTTTTGCGGTTATTTGACTGCCGTCCCTATCTTCAGCCCGAGCCAAGTCAGCAGCAGCGAACCTGCCGTGTGCAGGAAAATATTGGCAAGTGCTGAAGCAGGACGATTCGATTGGAGCAGGGTTACGGTTTCCAGCGAAAATCCGGAAAGCGTGGTCAGGCTGCCGAGAAAACCGGTAATCAGCAGCAGCTTCCATTGCGGGTGATTGATGGTTTCGGCAAAGATTCCGATAAGAAAAGCACCTATCCAGTTGGCAAACAGGTTGCCTGTGACCGGAGGTATTGATGCGGGAACGGCGAGGTTGAGCAGCCAACGCGCAGTTGCACCGAATGCCGCTCCAATGGAGAGGGGAAGGATGTGGGGGAACATATTATGCGTATCCATGCCGTCTGAAAGATTATTGCCAGATGCTGCGGTCGGACTTTAAATACCGGTTGTCATCGAAGGTATTGATCCAATGAGGTTTTAATGCCACAAAAATGGCGGTAGCTATGCCGCTGAGAAAAGCTTCCGCCCATGCAATCAAGATGAATACAGGTAGGGCGGCAGTCCATAAAACATCCTGCCCGAACACATGGATGCCGTCTAAAACGGCAACCACGATAATGCCCGTCAGCAATATGCCGGCAGCGGCAGACAAAAATCCGTTGAGGAAAATAAAGACAAAAATATTGGGCGGCAGGCGGTTGACCAGCATACGCGACAGGCGGTTGACGGCAAGTGCGGGCAGAATCAGCACTAAAGCGTTCGACGGATATGCGCCGATAGAACCGGCAAACAGCAGGCAGTATGGAAGCATTAGAATCGAGGCAAGCCAAAGGGCGGCAGAGGTATCCACCATCAGTGCAACCAGATTGACGGCGAGCAGGTGATAGCTCATTTGGGCAAGTTGTCCGCCTCCGGCAGCGGTGTTCAAACTCCATGCCGCAGAAAAAATAACGATACAGAGCGGTACGGCGGAACGGTAGCGGACAAGCGAACGGTATGCGGACGGTCCGGAGGCTGCCAATAGGAGGATGAGTGCAATCCATGAAGCCCCCAGCAGCATATCTGAAAACCAGACTGTTTGGAAAATCATGCCAATACCGTAAAGATGAATAACAGGTTATCTATTATAGTGCTGCCTGCGGCAAACAGAAAGCTGTAATGATTTTGACCGAATTGTCGGTCAGGTTGTTTTGTTTGCAATGGAAACACGTTAAAATATACCTATTTTAATCGTTTGTTTTGCGGGAAACTGCATATGTTTTGGATAGTTCTGATCATTATTTTGTTGCTTGCTATTGCGGGTTTGTTTTTTATCCGAGCACAATCCGAACGGGAATGGGTGCGTGAAGTTTCTGAATGGCAGGAAAATAAAGGGGGGCAACAGGCGGAATTACCTGAAATCCAAGACAGGATGCCTAATTTTCTCGAGCTTGGTCTGATGATTTTTCATGCGGTCAAAGCGGCGGTATGCTGGCTTTCCGTTAATATTGTCCGTTTTTGCCGGAATTATCTGGCACATGAGTCCGAACCTGATAAGCCTGCTTCGTCTGGTTCGGAAGCTGCGGCGGCATCTTCCGGATATGCGGACAAGGCAATGGAGGAAGATGAGGGGGATGAGGCTGTTAATGCGGAGGATATTTCATCTGCGGTAATCGGCAACCGATGCGTTCTCTCCAATCGGGATAGGGGCGAAAACTCTATGCCGTCTGAAGGCATCATTATGCCTGTGCGTCCGGCTTTGAAAGAAATTACTTTGGAGGAGGCGACCCGTTCTTTAAACAATGCCGCCGAAAAAGAAGGGCAAATCAGTTATATCGATACATTTGAAAAAAATGATGAATTGGGTTCTAAAGTCCGCGTTTCTGAGAAACCGATGGAAGGGCTGCCTATTATCGGTTTGGACGATCCCGTGCTTCAACGCACGCGTTCCCGTTTCTTCGACGAAGGTAAGAAAGCATTAGCCGAACCTGCGGATTATGCGTTCGAACCGTATTTTGAAAAAAAATACCCGTCCCCTCCTGTTGAGATTAAAGCCGAAGACGTACGGAACATGCCGTTCCGCCAGCACGAAGGTCTTGTAAAGAAGCCGACGGAGGCAAGTTACTCAGGCACCCCTCAGAAACAGTCTCCTTCAGACGGCATCATCGTTCCTAATATTGACCGTCGCCGTGTTTCTTTAAACTTGAAAGAGCCCAATAAGGCAACCGTTTCGGCAGAAGCACGGATTTCACGCGTGATAATGGAAAATCAAGATAAGCCGGAGCATATTGTAAAGTCTGACTTCGAAATGCCGTCTGAATTGGAAAGTATCACGGCGGAAGAGATTTCAATTGGACGTGAAGGCCTGCTTTCTGATGATACTGCCGATATCTATATTGAAGAACCTGCCGCACCGGATGCATGGGTAGTCGAACCTCCGGAGGTGCCGGAAGTTTCCAGACCTAAAATCGATATCCCGCCGCCTCCGCCCGTTACGGAAATTTATAACCGTACATATGAGCTGCCTGCCGGATTTGAGCGTGTACAGGCCGGCCTTATTGCCGAAAACGCTCGTCTCGCCGGCGATATTCTTGAGGATCGGCAAGACGAAGAAGCTGATACCTGCCCGGACGGATGGGAAAAATGTGCCGAAGAGGGGCAAAACGGAGAATATCTATCGGAAACCGAAGTTTTCGAGCATGAAGGGCGTTCGGCGTATCCGTTTGCAGGTATGCTGTCAGAGCATGATTTCCGGCAGGTACCTTATCCTGAAATAGATGAGGCGGAATTGCAGGGCGCAGAAGATGATGTGCCGAACGAACACCTGCCGACGACCGACCTGCTTTTACCGCCGCTGTTTGATCCTGAAGCAACCCAGACGGAAGAGGAGCTGCTTGAAAACAGCATTACCATTGAAGAAAAACTGGCTGAGTTCAGGGTTAAGGTTAAAGTTGTCGATTCATATTCCGGCCCTGTCATTACACGTTATGAAATCGAGCCGGATGTCGGCGTACGCGGCAATTCCGTTTTGAATCTGGAAAAAGATTTGGCGCGTTCGCTCGGTGTTGCGTCTATCCGCGTTGTCGAAACCATACCCGGCAAAACCTGCATGGGCTTGGAGCTGCCTAATCCTAAGCGGCAAATGATACGTCTGAGCGAAATTTTCAATTCGCCCGCATTTGCAGAATCCAAATCCAAGCTGACGCTTGCCCTCGGTCAGGACATTACCGGCCAGCCCGTCGTTACCGACTTAGGCAAAGCGCCGCATTTGTTGGTTGCAGGTACCACCGGATCGGGTAAATCGGTAGGTGTCAACGCGATGATTCTGTCTATGCTCTTTAAGGCTACGCCTGAAGACGTGCGCATGATTATGATTGATCCGAAAATGCTTGAATTGAGCATTTACGAAGGTATCCCCCATCTTCTCGCGCCGGTTGTTACCGATATGAAGCTGGCGGCAAACGCGCTGAACTGGTGTGTCAACGAAATGGAAAAACGCTACCGCCTGATGAGCCATTTAGGTGTGCGCAACTTGGCCGGTTTCAACCAAAAAGTTGCCGAGTCTTCCGCCCGGGGTGAGAAAATTGCCAACCCATTCAGCCTGACTCCCGACGATCCCGAGCCTTTGGAAAAACTGCCGTTTATCGTAGTCGTAGTTGATGAGTTTGCCGATTTAATGATGACGGCGGGCAAGAAAATTGAAGAGCTGATTGCGCGTCTCGCACAAAAAGCCCGCGCGGCAGGTATCCATCTGATCCTTGCCACGCAACGACCCAGCGTTGATGTGATTACGGGATTGATTAAGGCAAATATTCCGACACGCATAGCCTTCCAGGTATCCAGCAAAATCGACAGCCGTACGATTCTTGACCAAATGGGCGCGGAAAACCTGCTCGGTCAGGGCGATATGCTCTTTCTGCCGCCCGGTACGGGTTACCCGCAACGGGTACACGGTGCATTTGCCTCCGATGATGAGGTGCACCGCGTCGTCGAATATTTGAAACAGTTTGGAGAGCCCGAGTATATCGACGATATTTTGAGCAGCGGTATGACTGACGATTTGCCGGGAATCGGTCGGAGCAGCGAAGGTGAGTCCGACCCGATGTACGATGAGGCCGTATCTGTCGTTTTAAAAACACGCAAAGCCAGTATTTCAGGTGTTCAACGGGCATTGCGTATCGGCTACAACCGTGCCGCGCGACTGATTGACCAAATGGAGGCGGCAGGTATCGTATCCGCACCGGAACACAACGGCAACCGTACCATTTTGGTTCCTGCGGATAATCTATGATACGGGCAGCTTGATAAATATAAAAATGCCGTCTGAAGGTTTCAGACGGCATTTTTTGCGGACATTTGAATACGGGCCATTCATAAAAGTTCCTATGATTTCAGGGCTTGTACTTATATTTTTCTGCAACCCATGGTGTTGCTCATCTCATGCTCAGGTTCTATAAAGTGCCGTGAATTTTTAAGTCGATGCTAACCATTGCTTCCTTTGTCCTTATGCATTACAGGACGCCGAAGTTTGTAGGTGCAAAAGTGGTCAGGCTTTCAAAAAGTGTACAGAATCCTTCTGAAACAGATTTTAAGAAACCAAACTTGATTTATGTTGATATGGTGCGATGTGCTGACGCTAGGGGGTAATAGTTTGAATAGAAAAGAAGGTGTAGGGAATGGTTTGACTAATATACTGATTTTAAATAAGGATTTTATATTTTATTGTATTGTTATCAGATGTCTGACATTCAGCTTGTTGCCGCCTAATTAGTCTTGCTTTATTGGTTTTCGTAACAAACATTATTTTTTCATCAGGTAAAATGGACAAAATGTATAAAATAATTCTAGATTTAAAAAGTAAATCCGTATTTTTAGAAAAATAGATTGTCGTTTTGTCTAAAATGCGTATAATTCCCTTCCAAAGCAAACCATAATTTCGATAAAGTTTGGACAAGGAACATCATGCAATTAGACATTGACCGCTTAGTTGCTTATTTCGGCGGCGTGAATGCACTTGCCGAAGCGTTGAAACAGCACGATCCTGAAAATGCCGCGACGACTGCCGCCATCTATAAATGGCGCACGCGCGGGTCGCTGCCNTTGGCGCAACTGCAAAAGCTGACCGCGCTAGCGGAAGCGCAAGGCAGGCCGCTGGATTTGAATGCTTTTTTACAAAAAAACGAATCTCTGGAGAGAACAGAAATGACACAGACCAACCGCGTAATTATTTTCGACACCACCATGCGCGACGGTGAGCAGTCGCCCGGTGCATCCATGACCAAAGAGGAGAAAATCCGCATTGCCCGCCAGTTGGAGAAAATGGGCGTGGATGTGATTGAGGCGGGTTTTGCCGCCGCCAGCCCGGGCGATTTCGAGTCGGTCAATGCGATTGCCAAAATCATCACCAAATCCACAGTCTGCTCGTTGGCGCGTGCCGTTGAAAACGATGTGCGTAAGGCAGGCGAAGCCGTTTCCCCCGCGCCGAAAAAACGCATCCACACCTTCATCGCCACCAGCCCCATCCATATGGAGTACAAGCTGAAGATGAAGCCGAAGCAGGTGATTGATGCGGCAGTGAAAGCGGTGAAAATCGCCAAAGAATACACCGACGATGTGGAATTTTCCGCCGAAGACGCCGTGCGTTCGGATTTGGACTTCCTTGCCAAAATCTTTACGGCAGTTATCGAAGCAGGCGCGACCACCATCAATATTCCTGATACTGTCGGCTACTCCATCCCTTCCGTGTGGTACGAACGTATCAGCAACATCATCAAAAGCGTGCCCAACGGCGACAAAGTAGTCTGGTCGACCCACTGCCACAACGACTTGGGTATGGCGGTTGCCAACTCGCTGGCCGCCGTTCAGGCAGGCGTGCGCCAGGTGGAGTGCACCATCAACGGTTTGGGCGAACGTGCGGGCAATGCCAGCCTTGAAGAAATCGTGATGGCGTTGAAAGTGCGCCATGATTTGTTCGGCTTGGAAACCGGCATTGATACCACGCAAATCGTGCCGGTATCCAAACTGGTGTCCACCATTACCGGCTATCCGATTCAGCCCAACAAGGCAGTGGTCGGCGCAAACGCCTTTGCACATGAATCAGGCATTCATCAGGACGGCGTGTTGAAACACCCCGAAACCTATGAAATCATGACTGCCGAATCGGTCGGCTGGTCAACCAACCGCCTGACATTGGGCAAACTGTCCGGCCGCAACGCCTTCAAAACCAAGCTGGCAGATTTGGGTATCGAATTGGAAAGCGAAGAAGCGTTGAATGCTGCTTTTGCCCGCTTTAAAGAACTTGCCGACAAAAAACGCGAAATCTTCGATGAAGACCTGCACGCGCTGGTGTCCGACGAAATGGGCAGCATGAACGCCGAGAGCTACAAATTCATCTCCCAAAAAATCAGTACCGAAACCGGCGAAGAACCGCGTGCCGACATCGTGTTCAGCATCAAAGGCGAAGAAAAACGCGCTTCCGCCACAGGCTCCGGCCCCGTGGATGCGATTTTCAAAGCGATTGAGAGCGTGGCGCAAAGCGGCGCGGCTTTGCAGATTTATTCCGTCAACGCCGTCACGCAAGGTACGGAAAGCCAAGGCGAAACCAGCGTCCGTCTGGCGCGCGGCAACCGCGTCGTCAACGGTCAGGGTGCAGATACCGACGTTTTGGTCGCAACTGCCAAAGCCTACCTCTCCGCCTTGAGCAAACTGGAATTTGGTTCTGCCAAACCGAAAGCGCAAGGCAGCGGTACGATTTAACGGTCAGGCGAAAGTTATGCCGTCTGAAGTAGAAAACGCTTCAGACGGCATATTGCGATTATAATTAGGTATTAAACCCATTTTAAAAGGTTAAATGATGGATTCCCAGAAATTTACCGAAGCGTCCAAACAGCGGTTGAGCGAATTGTTGGATGCCAAAAGCGAACAGGGCAATACCATGCGTTGCGACGAAGTTCAAGGTTTTATGATGGCCCTATTGAGCGGACCGGACAAATTGGCGCCGCGCGATTGGCTGCCCGAAGTGTTGGGCGATGAGTCGCAATTTACAGCCAGTGAACGTTCTGAAATAGAACGTTTGGTTTTGACAATGGCGATGGATACGGTCGGCTCCATATCGGATAAAAAACTGCCCGATTTGTGGCTGTATGAAAACGAAGATGGCAGTAGCGATTTTTACACTTGGTGCAATGCTTATCTTTACGGTTTGGATATTGTGCCGACCGATTGGTTTGAAGCTGCCGAGGATGAAGAATTTGAAGAGTTGTTTTATCCCATCATGGCATTGGGCGGTATTTACGACGAAGAGGACAACGGCTCCATCCGTCTGCAATTCACAGAAGGCGAGCTGGCGGAGCTGGAATCCGAGTTGCCTTATGCATTGGCGGATATCTACCGCTACTGGCAGGCAGTCATCAATAAACCGCAAACAGTCCGCAGGGAGGGAGAAAAAACAGGCAGGAATGATCCCTGTCCGTGCGGCAGCGGCAGAAAATACAAGGCGTGTTGCGGTAAAAATTGATGGTTCGAGCGGAATAAAATGCCGTCTGAAACTTAAAATTTAAGTTTCAGACGGCATTTTTATCAAGAAGGTTTAATTTTTCCTGCTGCCGAAAAAGATGAAGCCGGCGATACCCAAAACAATCATGGGGACGCTCAGCCACTGACCCATCGACAGCCCCAAGGTCAGCAGCCCGAGATAGTCGTCGGGTTGGCGTGCGAATTCGGCAATGAAGCGGAATACGCCATAGCCGCCGAGGAAAAGCGAGGCCACTTGTCCGGTCGGCCGCTGTTTTTTAGAGAACAGCCAAACGACGGCGAACAGGCAGATGCCTTCAAGGGCAAACTGATAAAGCTGCGAGGGATGACGCGGCAGTATACCGTATTGTTGCAACCAACCTGACCAAAGGGGATTGTGTGCGGCGGCTTCGGCATCTTCGTAATGCGCCTGCGGGAAGCCCATTGCCCAAAATGCGTTAATGTCGGTAATGCGTCCCCAAAGTTCGCCGTTGATGAAGTTGCCGATACGTCCCGAAGCGAGACCCAGCGGAACAAGCGGTGCGACTGTATCCATCAGTTTGAGGAAGCTGATGTTTTGTTTGCGGCTGAACAACCACATGGCAATAACTACACCCAAAAAGCCGCCGTGAAACGACATTCCGCCTTCCCATACCTTGAAAATATCAAGCGGATGGGCGAGGTAGTCGGAAAATTTGTAAAACAGGACATAACCCAAACGGCCGCCCAAAATCACGCCCAATATGCCCCATGTCAGGAAGTCGTCAAGCGATTCTTTAGTAAAAACAGAATTCCCCTGCGCGATGCGGCGTTTGCCCAAAAAGCTGAAAAGGATAAAGCCGAGGATGTAGCTTAGGGCATACCAGCGGACGGCAAGCGGACCGATACTGATAAGGACGGGGTCGAATTGGGGATGGGTAATCATGATGTTCCTTGATTTCAATTTCAAATGCCGTCTGAAAGGTATGATGCTTCAGACGGCATTGCTGCAATAAGGGTTTCAGCGCAAATCGCCGATGACGTTCAAAATGGCGGACAATGCGGCTTCGCCCAAGCGCAACGAACGTTGGCCGTTCCAGCCGAAGTCNTCGTCGGGCAGGTTGGCATTGTCTTTAAAGGGCATTTCCAACGTATAGGCAAGACAGTTGAACCGGTTGCCGACCCAGTTGGTCGCCAAGGTCATGTTGGCCTGACCGGGCGCGTCTTTTTCGTAACCGTATTCGTCTTGAAAATCTGGGCTCGCGTTTAAAAGGGCATTTTTAAACTGCGCTTCCAACGCGGCGATGCGCGGATTGTAGTTCGGCACGCCTTCCGTACCTGCAACAAAGACAAAGGGCAGCCCTTCGTCGCCGTGGATATCCAAAAACAAATCCACGCCGGTTTCCAACATTCTTTCACGCACGAAGAATACTTCGGGACTTTTTTCCACTGTCGGATTTTCCCACTCACGGTTGAGGTTCGCACCGGCGGCGTTGGTGCGAAGGTTGCCCAGTGCCGAACCGTCGGGGTTCATATTGGGGACGATATAGAACGTGGCGCGGTCAAGCAGGGTGCGTGCGGTTGCATCCTGAGGGTCAAGCAGCCTGCCGAGCAGCCCTTCGACAAACCATTCCGCCATGGTTTCCCCCGGATGCTGGCGTGCGGTAATCCAGATTTTCATGTCGCTTTCGACTTGGTTGCCGATGGTCAGCAGATTGATGTCGCGCCCTTGCACGGTGCTGCCCAAATCATCGATATGGCACAGGCCGCTGCCTTGCGCGTCGCCGAGGAGGTTTAAATGCTGTTCTTCGGAGTAAGGTTCGAAATAGGCGTAGTACACGCTATTGGACAGCGGGGTATGGTTGATGGTCAGTACGCCGTTTTCATAGCTCGTCGGCACGCGGAACCAGTTGCGGCGGTCGTATGAGGCACACGCCTGATAGCCTTCCCAGCCTTTCGGGTAGGCGGCTTCTGCCGCGTTTTCAAAATGCATGATGCAGTTTTGATATGCCGCGTCTTGCAGCCGGAAGTAGAACCATTGTGCGAAATCGGAGGCGTTGTCGGGACGCAGGGCGAGGCGGATGTTGGAAGGATCGGTCAGGTCTTTGACGACGACCGAACCGGCATCGAAGCGGGTGCTGATTTTAATCATGGGAAAGTCCTTGCTGTCGCCGGTTTCTCGAACCGGATAAACCGCGATTTTACCGCCCGTATCGCAAGGCTTCAACCTGCCCGAAGGTCTGCCGGATGCCGTCTGAAGATTGTTTCAGACGGCGTTTGGCGTTGACATAAGCCAAAATTGTCAACAATAGGGAGCTGTTATGGAGTTTGAAAACATTATTTCCNCCGCCGACAAGGCGCGTATCCTTGCCGAAGCGCTGCCTTACATCCGCCGGTTTTCCGGTTCGGTCGCCGTCATCAAGTACGGCGGCAACGCGATGACCGAACCTGCCTTGAAAGAAGGGTTTGCCCGCGATGTCGTGCTGCTGAAGCTGGTCGGCATTCATCCCGTCATCGTTCACGGCGGCGGGCCGCAGATCAATGCGATGCTTGAAAAAGTCGGCAAAAAGGGCGAGTTTGTCCAAGGAATGCGCGTTACCGACAAAGAGACGATGGATATTGTCGAAATGGTGTTGGGCGGGCACGTCAATAAAGAAATCGTGTCGATGATTAACACATATGGCGGGCACGCGGTCGGCGTAAGCGGACGCGACGACCATTTCATTAAGGCGAAGAAACTTTTGATCGATACACCCGAACAGAATGGCGTGGGCATCGGACAGGTCGGTACGGTGGAAAGCATCGATACAGGTTTGGTTAAAGGGCTGATAGAACGCGGCTGCATTCCCGTCGTCGCCCCCGTCGGCGTAGGTAAAAAAGGCGAAGCGTTCAACATCAATGCCGATTTGGTGGCAGGCAAATTGGCGGAAGAATTGAACGCCGAAAAACTTTTGATGATGACGAATATCGCCGGTGTGATGGACAAAACGGGCAATCTGCTGACCAAACTCACGCCGAAACGGATTGATGAACTGATTACCGACGGCACGCTGTATGGCGGTATGCTGCCGAAAATCGCTTCTGCGGTTGAAGCCGCCGTCAACGGTGTGAAAGCCACGCACATCATCGACGGCAGGTTGCCCAACGCGCTTTTGCTGGAAATCTTTACCGATGCCGGTATCGGATCGATGATTTTAGGCAGAGGGGAAGATGCCTGAAGCAAAGTCGGAGAATGTCGGCTTTGGTGGAAAACCCGTTTGTCTGGTTTCTGTTTTTGGGGTTTCGGGCAATTTCCAAACCGTCATTCCTAAAAAAATAGAAACAAAAACAGAAGCCTAAGATCCGTCATTCCCGCCGGGCATCTGGTTTTTTGAAATCCGGTTGTTTGGGATAAATTCCCCAGCTTTGNTTTTTTGTTTTTCCGATAATGCCATAACTTTGAAATTTCGTCATTCCCGCGCAGGCGGGAATCCAGACTTGTCGGCACGGAAACTTATCGGGAAAAAAAGGTTTCTTTAGATTTTATAGTGGATTAACAAAAACCAGTACGGCGTTGCCTCGCCTTAGCTCAAAGAGAACGATTCTCTAAGGTGCTGAAGCACCTAGTGAATCGGTTCCGTACTATTTGTACTGTCTGCGGCTTCGTCGCCTTGTCCTGATTTTTGTTAATCCACTATAGAAACAAAAACAGAAACCTAAGATCCGTCATTCCCGCCGGGAATCTGGTTTTTTGAAATCCGGTTGTTTGGGATAAATTCTCCGGCTTTGATTTTCTGTTTTTCCGATAACGCCATAACTTTGAAATTTCGTCATTCCCGCGCAGGCGGGAATCCAGACCTGTCGGCACGGAAACTTATCGGGAAAAAAAGTTTCTTTAGATTTTACGTCCTAGATTCCCACTTTCGTGGGAATGACGGGATATGGGTTTTTGTGCGGATTTGAACCGGTAAGGGTGGTGTGGGATTGGTGGTTTGCTTAGGATCTTTTGGATTGTATTTTTTGAACATTATCTTGATTATATTATTGATAATAATAAAAACCTTATCCCTATCCAAGAAGTGATGCCTATCATTGGTTGGAATGAACTTGAAAAAATTAGCCTTGAATACATTACTGGTAAGGTAAACGCCATTGTCAGCAAATTGATCCAAGAGAACCAACTTAAAGCTTATGATGATGATGTGCTTAAAAACTTACTCAATGGCTGGTTTATGCATATCGCAATACATGCGAAAAACCTAAAAGAGCTTGCCGATAAAAAAGGCCAATTTATTGCTATTTACCGCGGCTTTTTATTGAGCTTGAAAGATAAATAAAATAGATAGGTTTTATTTGAAGCTAAATCTTCTTTATCGTAAAAAATGCCCTCTTGGGTTATCAAGAGGGTCATTATATTTCGCGGAATAACATCATTTGGTGACGAAATAACTAAGCACTTGTCTCCTGTTTACTCCCCTGAGCTTGAGGGGTTAACATGAAGGTCATCGATAGCAGGATAATAATACAGTAAAACGCTAAACCAATAATCCAAATCCAGCCATCCCAAATTGGTAGTGAATGATTATAAATAACAGCAAACAGTAATGGGCCAATAACACCGGTTGCATTGGTAAGGCTCACCAATAATCCCTGTAAAGCACCTTGCTGATGACTCTTTGTTTGGATAGACATCACTCCCTGTAATGCAGGTAAAGCGATCCCACCACCAGCCAATAAAATTAAAACAGGGAAAACTAACCAACCTTCAGATATAAACGCTAAAAAGGCAAATGCACTACTATCTGCAATAAATCCGAGCAGTACTGCCGTTTTTTCGCCCCATTTAGTGGCTATTCTTCCTGCCACAAAGGCTTGGAATACTGAGTGTAAAAGACCAAGACCCGCTAATGAAAAGCCAACCATCATGCTATTCCATCCAAAACGATTTTCGGTAAATAGCACCCACACCGTTGCGGGAATTTGGCCTATCAATTGCGCTGAAAAATAAATAATCAACAAAATGGGCATCGTTTTAAATAAAGTGATGTATACCGAATTCGATTGCGTCTCAACCCCTACTTCGGTATCTGTATTATCACGTGTATTTTTGGTTTCACGGAACCAAAACATAACCACAAGGAAAGCGACAATATTTAGCAACGCAGCGATAAAAAAGGGACTATGCGGTGAAATCTCTCCTGCAAAACCACCAATAATAGGCCCCGCTATTAAACCAAGCCCAAAACTTGCCCCTAACCAACCGAACCACTTCACGCGTTGAGAAGCTGAGGTGGTATCGGCAATGACCGATGCCGCGACAGCCCCAGTAGCTCCTGTGATCCCTGAAAGCAAACGGCCTAAATACAGCATCCAAAGCGCACTTGAAAAAGCCAGCAATAAGTAATCCAGCGATGCGCCTATTAATGACAACAACAGCACTGGGCGCCGACCAAATCGGTCAGACATTTTTCCAAGCCAAGGAGCAAAGATAACCTGCATTAACGCATAAAGTGCAAGCAATACGCCAAAGTGGTTAGCGATATCTTCCGAAGCAATAAATTCACGTAATAACGTTGGCAAGACTGGCATGATAAGGCCAATCCCCATGGCATCGAGTAACGTAATTACCAATGCGATCTTTGTCGAACTATTCATTTCACTTTTCTCTATCACTGATAGGGAGTGGTAGAATAACTCTATCAATGATAGAGTGTCAACAAAAATTAGGAATTAATGATGTCTAGATTAGATAAAAGTTGTATATACAATCATCAATCTTTTTTAACAAAGGAAACCCCATGCCGTCTGAAAACCCCCTCTTTGCCCTGCCCGACACCTTGTTGCGCCCCATGGTGGAACAAGCCTTGAGCGAAGACTTGGGCAGGCGCGGCGACATTACGTCCGCCTATGGACGAAATTACCAGCAGCTACTACCTGCGCGTCCAAGCCAAAGATGAACCGGGCACGCTGGGGCAAATCGCCGCGCTGTTGGCACAAGAAAACGTGTCTATCGAAGCCTTAATCCAAAAA
>NZ_JBPBFH010000032.1:0-22864 GCF_050896295.1 Neisseria sp. SLRRB23 | reverse complement strand
CGCAGGCGTGGGACTGACCTTCCTACCACTTCCCCGACAACACGGCGGCGGATACGCGGAACACATCTGCCCCGTCCCGCCGACAGGCGATTTCGGCGCACGTTTCAAACAAAACGCCGACCACATCATCAATTTGCCTTCTGTACCCGCCAGCGGGCTGGTGTTGACCATAAAGTCCATCGTCAGCGTCGGTTCGTCCACGCTCAACATCGGTAGGCCTTTGGGCTTGTCTTTGTCGGTGATGGTTACGCCGATGCCGATGTCTTCGATACCGGAAATAATCACGATGTCGCCGGCTTCGGCTTCTTCAAGCGGCACGCGTTCCAATCCTTTGAAACCCAAAAGCTGGTTGATGCGGCCTTGGGCGATTTGCTGATCGTGATTCATGACGGCAACGGTTTGACCGGGTTTGATGCGTCCGTTCAAGATACGACCGATACCGAGGCGGCCGGTGTAGTTGTCGTAGTCGAGTTGGGAAATTTGCAGTTGCAGCGGCTCGTCCGCACTGCCGCTCGGTGCGGGCGTGTGTTTTAAGATGGTGTCGAACAGCGGGCGCATATCGCTGCTCTCGTCGGTTTCTTCCAGGTTGGCGAAACCGGACAGGCCGGAAGCGTAGACAATTGGGAAATCCAACTGTTCGTCGGTTGCGCCCAAGTTGTCGAAGAGTTCGAAAGTCTGGTCGATAACCCAGCTCGGGCGGGCGGACGGCTTGTCGATTTTATTGATGACGACAATCGGTTTCAGCCCCAAAGCCAAGGCTTTTTTGGTCACGAAACGGGTTTGCGGCATCGGGCCTTCCTGTGCGTCCACCAACAAGACGACGCAGTCCACCATCCCCAAAACGCGCTCCACTTCGCCGCCGAAGTCGGCGTGTCCCGGCGTGTCGACGATATTGATATGGTAGCCCGCGTAATCGATAGCGGTGTTTTTGGCGAGGATGGTGATGCCGCGTTCTTTTTCAAGGTCGTTGCTGTCCATCACGCGCTCGTCAACCTGCTGGTTGGCGCGGAATGTGCCGGATTGGCGCAGCAGTTGGTCAACTAATGTGGTTTTGCCGTGGTCGACGTGGGCGATAATGGCGATGTTGCGGATTTGTTTCATAATTAATGTTTTTCAAAAACTGTAAGAGATAACTTCGCATTATACCACGCTTTACCGGACAGTATTTGGGAAATGAAGATGCCGTCTGAAGCCCTTGCCTTTCAGACGGCATCTTCTTACATATAGTGGATTAACAAAAACCAGTACGGCGTTGCCTCGCCTTAGCTCAAAGAGAACGATTCTCTAAGGTGCTCAAGCACCAAGTGAATCGGTTCCGTACTATTTGTACTGTCTGCGGCTTCGTCGCCTTGTCCTGATTTTTGTTAATCCACTATACTTTCAGTTATCCAGTTCAGTTATCCGGTTGCGCAACCACCTTGCCGCAGGGGCGATTTCGCCCGCCAACAGCCCTGCCGCAATGCCTGCCGATTCTTTTATGACATCCGCCGCCGCGCCGTGCAGCCACACGCCCGCGCAGGCGGCTTCAAAAACCGGCACGCCCTGTGCAAGCAGACTGCCGATGATGCCGCCCAATACGTCGCCACTGCCCGCCGTTGCCAATCCCGCGTTGCCGCTTTCGTTAACATAGATTTCCGTATCGGGTGCGACAACCAGTGTTTTGTGCCCCTTTAAAACCACGGTTGCGCCGAAAATTGCCCCCATCTTTCTCACTGCCGCCGTCCGATCCGCCTGAACCTGTGCAACCGTCGTTCCAAGCAGGCGCGCGGCTTCGGCGGGGTGTGGCGTTAAAATCAGGTTTTCACACCCGCGCGCCAGATTTCGGGTTTCGGCATCGGTTGATAATATGTTCAGCGCGTCCGCATCCAAAAGGACGGGCTTGTCCGTGTGTTCCGCCAAAATTCCGGCAAGCGTTCCGACCGCCGCCCTACCTGTACCCAAGCCGCAACCGACAACCCAAGCGTTTATGCCTTGACGCTTGGTCAAACCGTCTGCCGTGTCCAACATAATTTCGGGAAAACCGGCAATGACGGAGAAAGGCAGCGTTTCCTGATTGAAACCCGCCCACACTTTGCCGCAGCCGAGATACATTGCCGCCGATGCCGCCAATACGGGCGCGCCGCTCATCCCTGCCGATCCGCCGACTACGGCGAGCGTGCCGAAAGTCCCTTTGTGCGAATCTTCCGCACGGGCTTTGAAAACATGGGGAAAACGCAATGCCGTCTGAAGCATCCGGCGGCGGCTTTCGCCTGAAAGATGAAAACCGGGAAACATTGCCCCTCCAATCGGTTAAAATAAGGCTTGAAGAAACTGATTTTACCGCCGGAAACCGATTATGAAAAACAAAACCAAAGTCTGGGACTTCCCCACCCGTCTTTTCCACTGGCTGCTTGCCGCGTCCCTGCCCTTTATGTGGTATAGCGCGAAAGCCGGCGGCGATATGCTGCAATGGCACACGCGCGTCGGGCTGCTCGTCCTTTTCCTGCTCGTATTCCGCATCTGCTGGGGCATTTGGGGCAGCGATACCGCCCGTTTTTCCCATTTCGTCCAAGGCTGGGCAGGCATACGCGGCTATCTGAAAAACGGCATTCCCGAAAATATCCAGCCCGGACACAACCCCTTGGGCGCACTGATGGTCGTTGCGCTTTTGGCCGCCGTGTCCTTCCAAGTCGGCACCGGGCTTTTTGCCGCCGATGAAAACACCTTCAGCACCAACGGCTACCTCAACCATTTGGTTTCCGAACATACGGGCAGCCTTATGCGGAAAATCCACCTCAACTTTTTCAAGCTGCTCGCCGTTTTTTCCGCCATTCATATCGCCGCCGTCGCCGCATACCGCGTATTCAAAAAGAAAAACCTCGTTCTCCCGATGATAACCGGCTTCAAATACATCGAAGGCAAAACCTCAATCCGCTTTGCAGGCAAAGCCGCGCTTGCCGCCGCATTATCGGTTGCCGCGCTTGCCGCAGCCGCCATCCTGCTCCTGTCCTGAACCCGACATCAATGCCGTCTGAAGCCCTTTTCTGCCTTTCAGACGGCATTCCGAACATTGCTGCTTCAAAAATACCGTTGCACAGAATATCCCACCATTCCGCAACTTCCACACAATACCGATACTTGGTATAAAATACTTTCTTTTTTCCAGCTCTCTAACACAGTACAAAATGCCGTCTGAAACCCTTCGCTTTTTCAGACGGCATGAAAACAAGGAAACACACTATGCCAGAATACCGCTCCAAAACCTCCACCCACGGCCGCAATATGGCAGGCGCACGCGCATTGTGGCGTGCGACCGGCGTAATGGAAACCGACTTCGGCAAACCGATCATCGCCGTTGCCAACTCCTTCACCCAATTCGTGCCCGGCCATGTCCACCTGCACAACATGGGCCAACTGGTTGCCCGCGAAATCGAAAAAGCAGGCGCAATCGCCAAAGAATTCAACACCATCGCCATCGACGACGGCATCGCCATGGGACACAGCGGTATGCTCTACTCCCTGCCCAGCCGCGATTTGATTGCCGACTCCATCGAATATATGGTCAACGCCCACTGCGCCGACGCGCTGGTGTGCATTTCCAACTGCGACAAAATCACCCCGGGAATGCTGATTGCCGCCATGCGCCTGAATATTCCGACCATCTTCGTTTCCGGCGGCCCGATGGAAGCGGGCAAAGTCATCGGCGTGGCCAACATCCAACCCGAACGCCGCTTGGACTTGATTGACGCGATGATCGAATCGGCGGACGACAATGTCAGCAACCGGCAAGTCGAGGAAGTCGAACAAAACGCCTGCCCGACCTGCGGCTCCTGCTCCGGCATGTTTACGGCAAATTCAATGAACTGCCTGACCGAAGCACTCGGTCTGTCCCTACCCGGCAACGGTTCGTATTTGGCGACCCACGCAGGCCGTAAAGAATTGTTCCTCGAAGCAGGACGTATGATTGTCGAAATCACCAAACGCTATTACGAACAAAACGACGAAACCGTGCTGCCGCGCAGCATCGCCACCAAAAAAGCGTTTGAAAACGCTATGACGATGGATATTGCGATGGGTGGCAGCACCAACACTATTTTGCATTTGCTCGCCGTCGCCAACGAAGCGGGCGTGGATTTCAAAATGGCCGACATCGACCGCTTAAGCCGCGTTGTGCCTTGCATCTGCAAAACCGCACCAAACAACCACGATTACTACATGGAAGACGTGCACCGCGCGGGCGGCATCTTCGCTATCCTGAAAGAATTGGACAAAGCGGGCAAACTGCACACCGACGTGTACACCATCCACGCGCCGACGCTGAAAGACGCGATTGAACAATGGGACGTAACCAACCCTGAAAACACCCGCGCCATCGAACGTTTCAAAGCCGCGCCCGGCGGCGTACGCACTACCCAAGCGTTCTCGCAAAACCGCATGTGGAAAACCCTCGACCTCGACCGCGAAAAAGGCTGTATCCGCGATGTCGAACATGCCTACTCGCAAGACGGCGGTTTGGCGGTCTTGTTCGGCAATATCGCAGAGCGCGGTTGTGTCGTGAAAACAGCAGGCGTGGACGAGAGCATCCTCAAATTCACCGGCCGCGCCCGCGTGTTTGAAAGCCAAGAAGACGCAGTAGAAGGCATTTTGGGCAACCAAATCGTGGCAGGCGATATCGTCATCATCCGCTACGAAGGCCCTAAAGGCGGCCCGGGCATGCAAGAAATGCTGTACCCGACTTCTTACCTGAAATCCAAAGGTTTGGGCAAAGCCTGCGCCCTCCTGACCGACGGCCGCTTCTCCGGCGGTACTTCAGGCCTGTCCATCGGCCACGCTTCTCCTGAAGCGGCAGAAGGCGGCGCCATCGGTTTGGTACACGAAGGCGACACCATCGAAATCGACATCCCCAACCGCAGCATCCACCTTGTCATTTCCGATGAAGAGCTTGCCGCACGCCGTGCCGAAATGGAAGCACGCGGCAGCAAAGCGTGGAAACCGGAAAACCGCGACCGCTACGTCTCCGCGGCCTTGCGTGCCTACGGCGCGATGGCGACTTCCGCCGACAAAGGCGCGGTGCGCGACGTATCGCAAATCGAAAGATAAGCCCTTCCGAAACGCGCGGCAAATGCCGTCTGAACAGCAAAGGTCTGATTATGGACAAATTTATCTGGGCAATGGCGGTATTTTCCGCAATTTTGGCCCTCGTTATCGGCAGCGGCTTTACCGCGCTCGAGTATGTGAAAGAGCCGCCACCGGTCGCCTCTTATGCTGCTTCCGCACCGCAAACCGCCGGGGTCAAGCCCTCGGCGCATCCTGCCGGAACGGAATCCCCCGTGCTGCCGATTGACGGTTCAAACTCCGCGCCCGTTTCAAACACCGGCGATGCAGACGGACAGGATACGCCTGACGGAAACGCAGCCGATACCGTTTCCATCATCGGGGTCGGCGACATTATGCTCGGCAGCAATTATCCCGACGATTACCTGCCCAATACCAATATCCTGAAACACGTCGAATCCGTCTTGCAAGACGCGGACATTACCGTCGGCAACCTTGAAGGCACGCTGTTTGACGAAGGCGGTACGCCGAAAAAATGTGCAAATCCCAAAATATGCTATGCATTCCGAACGCCCTCCGCATACGGGCAATACCTTGCCGACGCGGGATTCGACTACCTCAGCCTCGCCAACAACCATAGCAACGACTTTGGTGCACAAGGCATCACGGCAACGGCGGATAATCTTGAAGAACTCAATATCAAATTTTCCGGCATTGAAAATAGGTTTGAAACCGCCGTCCTGAAGAAAAACGGCGTGAGATACGGCTTCGTCTCATTTGCCCCCAACCTTGCCGCCGTCAAACTGAACGATTACGCCAAAGTCAAAAAACTGATTCGGAAAACCAAACAAAAAGCCGACATCGTCATTGTGATGTTCCACGGCGGCGCGGAAGGGAAAGAGGCGGAACACCTGCCGTTCGATACCGAAATATTCTATGGAGAAAACAGGGGCAACGTCGTCGAATTTGCAAGGCTGGCCGTTGATTCCGGTGCGGATGTCGTATTTGGGCAGGGTCCGCACGTTACACGCGCCGTCGAACTTTACCGCGACCGCTTCATCTCCTACAGCGGCGGCAACTTTGCCACCTACGGCGCAATCAACACCTCCGGCATCAGCGGCATCGCCCCCATTTTCAAAATCATCACCGACAAACAGGGGCGGTTCGTTTCCGGCAACATTATCCCCATCACTCAAGCTGGCGACAAAATNCCCAAAATCGACCCTGAAAAAACCGTTATTGAGCGGATTATTTATCTGAACCACAGCGACTTCCCCAACGGGAACGGACTGGATGTCTCGCCCGACGGCAGCATCACGCGCCGGTAAAAGATATTCAAAATAATGTCTGAAAGAAAATGCCGTCTGAACAAATACCGTCCGAACCTTTCCGGGTTTCAGACGGCATTTAAGTTTCAGACGGCATTTTTGCAACCATCAATAATCCACTTTAATCCGTGGGGCTTTTTCCGCTCCGCCCGCCCCGCTACAAGAATGAAACAACAATTTTAGCAATACAGATATACGGTAAAAACCTCAACCAACGGTCTGTTCGACAGAAAAACCATATAAATGCCAATACGAAGCATACAGCCCATACGCCCCAAGATGTTTCCGACAGCAGCATATGGATAGTTTTACCGTCGGTAATCAGCAGCAGGAGCGTAAACGGCAACGACATCAATAAAGTCCCCCATCGGTTTTTGACAAAGGGGAGGCGTTCGTCAAGAAACATCAGAAAGTCGATAATTTTTTCCGGCATAACCTGTCAAATTCCCATAAGCTCCATCTCTAAAGCCGACCGCCAATCCAATGCGGCGGCAGCGATACAAACACGATAGTGCCTGTCTTTTACTATCGTTTCAATCCATTTTTCGATCTTCCGGCTCGAACTGCAAGGGATACAGGTCGGGCTTTCCCAAATGCCGTCTGAAGCTCGTCAGGATTCTTTGGAAATACCGTGAACAAATGCCGTCTGAAAGCCTTTTTTCAGGTTTCAGACGGCATTCAAGTTTCAGACGGCATTTTTCAATCGTCAATAATCCACTTTAATCCCAGAAGCTTTTTCCACTTCGGCGACCTCGCCTTCCAGCTCAAACTGTAAGGGATACAGGTTAAGCTTTTCCATCAGGATTCTATCGCCGTCCTCATCAGGATTGCCTGTGGTCAACAGCTTGTCGCCGTAAAAAATCGAGTTTGCGCCCGCCATGAAGCACATTGCCTGCATTGCTTCAGGCATATTGCTGCGCCCTGCCGAGAGGCGGACATAACTTTGCGGCATGGTAATCCGCGCTACGGCAATCGTGCGGACAAATTCAGTCCAATCCAAATCTTCCGCATCAGCCAGCGGCGTGCCTTCCACTTTGACTAGCTGGTTAATCGGCACGCTTTCGGGCTGCGGGTCAAGGTTGGCTAGACTGGCAATCAGTCCTGCACGCTCGGCACGGGTTTCGTTCATGCCGACGATGCCGCCGCAGCAGATTTTCAAACCGGCGTTGCGGACTTTGCCCAAGGTATCCATACGGTCTTCGTGTTTACGGGTATGGATGATGTCGTTATAGCGTTCCGGATCGGTATCAAGGTTATGGTTGTAATAATCCAAGCCTGCCTCTTTAAAGTCTTCCGCCATGCCGTCTTCGAGCATACCGAACGTACCGCAGGTTTCCATGCCCAATCCCTTGACGGCTTTGATGATTGCGGAAACCGTTTCCACGTCTTTAGGTTTGGGGCCGCGCCATGCCGCACCCATGCAGAAACGGCTGGCACCGCGCGATTTGGCGATTTTGGCTTTTTCGACGATTTCATCCACATCCATCATCTGCTCTTTGCCCAGATTGGTATTGTGGTGCGCCGATTGCGGACAGTAGGCGCAATCTTCGGGACAGCCGCCGGTTTTGATCGACAACAAAGTGGAAAGCTGGATTTCTCGCGGATTGAAATTCGTTCTGTGAACCTCTGCCGCGCGATAGACTAAATCAAGAAAAGGAAGTTCGAAAAGTGCCTCTATATCACATTTTTTCCAATAACGGGCAGTAGGATGCGGCTTGCGCTCAGTTTGGCGACGTAAAGCAACCGGTGAAACAGTCATGGTGTGTTCTCTCATGTTTGACAGTGTCGCAATGGCACTGCCGGCTTTACCGTCGGCGTAATGACGACGGCTGCGGGTTAGTACCCGCAAGTGTAGCGCGTTTGAAAATACGGGGCAAACGGTTTTTATCCCTGCCTTGCATACGTAAAAATGCCGTCTGAACGGTTTCAGACGGCATTTTTGCTTTCTGACTATCTTAAAGCTTCCAGCAGCTTCCCGTGTATTCCGCCGAAACCGCCATTGCTCATCACCAAAATATGGTCGCCTGCTTCGGTATGTTTCACGATTTCGGCAACGAAGGCATCGAAATCTTTACCGACGTGCAGCTTGCCGCCCAACGGCGCGAGGGCTTCGGCAACATTCCAGTCCACGCCTCCGGCGTAGCAGAACACTTGGTCGGCTTCTTTGAGACTTGCGGGCAGCGCGGCTTTCATGGTGCCGAGTTTCATGGTGTTGGAACGCGGCTCGAGAACGGCGAGAATGCGCGCGCCGCCGACACGTTGGCGCAAACCTTGAATCGTGGTTTCGATGGCGGTCGGATGGTGGGCGAAGTCGTCGTAAACGGTGATGCCGTTTACCGTGCCTTTGATTTCCATGCGGCGTTTGACGTTTTTAAACGCGTTCAAGGCTTCGCAGGCGGTCTGAATATCGACTCCGGCATGACGTGCGGCGGCGATGACGGCGAGCGCGTTCATGCGGTTGTGTCCACCCATCAAATTCCAAGCGACGTGTCCGGCTTTTTTGCCGTCAAGCAATACGTCGAACGAGCCGTCGGCATTGACTTCGCCGACCTGCCAGCCGTGTTCGGTGCCGAATTTTTCCACCGGCGTCCAGCAGCCTTTGTCCAAAGTGTCTTGCAGGCTTTGCTGCTGTCCGTTGCAGACGATTAAGCCTTCAGACGGCACGGTGCGCACGAGGTGATGGAACTGGGTCTGTATCGCGCCCAAATCGGCAAAGATGTCGGCGTGGTCGAATTCCAGATTGTTCAACACGGCGGTACGCGGGCGGTAATGCACGAATTTGGAGCGTTTGTCGAAAAAGGCGGTGTCGTATTCGTCGGCTTCGATGACGAAAAACGGCGATTTGCTGTTTGGATCTTGGCGCGGCGTTTGCGGCAGGCGGGCGGAAACGCTGAATTTTTCCGGTACGCCGCCGATAAGGAAGCCCGGCGCGAGTCCGGCATATTCCAAAACCCACGCGAGCATAGACGCGGTGGTCGTTTTGCCGTGCGTCCCCGCCACGCTGAGTACCCAATGATGATGCAACACGTTTTCCGACAGCCATTGCGGACCAGAAATATAAGGCAGGCCGCGGTTCAAAATCGCTTCAACCACATCCATCCCGCGCCTAGCGACATTGCCGATAACGTAGATATCGGCTTTAAATTCGTCCAACTGCGCGGCGTCGAAACCTTCGTGTACGTCTATGCCCAAGGCTTCGAGCTGGGTGCTCATCGGCGGATACATCTTCGCGTCGCAACCGCTGACTTTAAACCCCGCTTCTTTGGCAATGGCGGCCACTCCGCCCATAAACGTGCCGCCGATACCGATAATGTGGATGTGTTTCATCAGAGTTCCCTAATCGTTCAAATTCTATTGTTCAACACCGTCATGGTTGATTCGGTTTCAATCAATGCGTCTTTGCACCGGTATTCGAAGCATCCTTATGCGTATTCTCTTTCGGATTTTGGATGTGTTCGTCCTTCCTCATATCCAAATTGTCATCAGCCCCTGTGTTTTCCGCCCTGTCTTTTACTGCCGGCCTAATCGAACTGTATACCTGATCACGCCCCAAGCCCGCGTTGGTACAATGTTTTCTCGGAGTTTGGCTGTAACTGACCTTACCGTTTTGACGGCATTCATACACTGCCGCAGATGCCGTCTGAACCGCCACAGCCAGCATCAGCCCCACAATAATTTTAGATGTTTTCATATCAAGACTCCTTCAAAACCATTTCCACCATATCCAAAACAAAGCCGCCACCATGACGGCATTGGACAATATGATGGCTTTCCACTGCCCATCCTTCCGCAATGCCGCCTTCTTGGGCTTCAAAACGCCGCCATAAAAAAACGGCGATAGCAGCATAGAAGCGATACATAAGAAAATCAATACGCCGTAATAAATTTTTTCAGACGGCATTTCTTTTCCTTAATACGCCGCCCGTTGGCGCATCTGTTCAAACAGGCAGATTGTCGCCGCCATCGCGACATTTAAAGACTCGGTTGCATCGTGCATCGGAATCCTGACACACTTGTCCGCCCTGTCTAAAACTGCTTTACCTACACCCGCGCCTTCGTTGCCAAACACCCAGGCTGTCGGTCCGCACAGGTCTTCGCCATACAGAACCGCCTGCTTTTCCTCACGCAACGCGGTGGCAAACACACGGTCTTCATAGTGCGCCAACCATATTTCCAAATCCGCCTGCGAATAAATGTCCAACAAGAAATGCGCGCCCATACCTGCGCGTAATACCTTGGGCGACCAAACATCCGCAGAACCCCTGCCCAAAACGACCGTACCTACCCCTGCCGCCGCCGCACTCCGTAAGACGGTGCCGACATTGCCCGGATCTTGCACGCCGTCCAAAACCACACAGTCGCCTTTGTCCGGCAAGATTCCGCCCAATGGGATATCAATCAGTGCAAGTATATCGTCTGCACAACTCAAGCTGCTGATTTTTTTCAATATGCCGTCTGAAACGGAAAAAATCCTGTCTTCCGGCAAAACCGCCGTCAATTTACGGACTTCTTCAGACGGCATTTTAGCTTCGGGAATATATACCCCGACCGGCTTTCTGCCGGATTGCAGGAAAACCTGAAGCAGATGGACGCCCTCCAAAACGGTTTGGGCATACTGCCGCCTGAACTTTCCCTGCGACAATAGGCGGTGCAGGTGCCGGATGTGTTCATTATTTGGCGAACTGATTTGCTTCACTTTACAGCCTTTTCAAGAATATATAATCGGACGGTATCCAATCGTCCACTAAGTAACAGCGATTCCGATTCCATCAAAATAAAACGGGAAAATCCGGATGTACGGGTAAAATGCCGTCTGAAACGGACAATCGGAAATCGGTACAGCAATTTGCCAACGCAAGAGGACGGTTTTCCCTATCGGCCACAACCGGCCAAAACGGGCGCAGCACGGGCAAAACCCGTTTTTCCTGAAGAATTTTCTTCATGTTTTTATGAATCCCGCCTATGGTCATGCTGTCCGACGGCAAAATCGGCCGTAAAATCCCGTCCTGCTCCAAAAGATGCTCAGGAAGCCCAAACGGATGACGTTTTAAAACAAATCCCTGCCCCGTCAATATTTCCCTTAAATTTCCACTTATTTGCCTGTCTTTCAAAAACAGTAGTTTATCCATTTTTTTCAATTGGAACACAAACAGCCTGCCTGCATAATGATGCAATTCGAAGCCTTGCAAGCTCCAACGTCCGGTTTTTGCCTCTGCCAAAACGCGGGCAATATCGGCAAGGGCATTCTGATTGGGTAAGGGAACCCCATTTTCCTTCAAAAAATACCGCAAAATATGAGTTATCCGACGAGGAGAAAACGTCAGCCAGCGCGCCGTATCGAAATAACCGGCCCCGCAAACCCAACGGCAGTCTTGAACGACAACTTCATCCAATAAAGCCAAATCTTCCTGCAAAACACGGATATTGTTCAACACATGACGGTCAAAATCAGGAATTCTTGCCGACAACTCAGGCAGAGCACTATGCCGGAACCAGTTCCTCAAATAACCTGTATCAGTATTGCTTTCGTCCTCGATGTTCGACAAACCCTGTCTTTCCGCATAATCCTGCAATTCTTGGCGCGAAAAAGGCAGCAAAGGCCGCCAGATTATGCCCCTCGTACCTAAAGGACGTACAGACGGCATAGAGGACAAAGCGCGCAATCCCCCGCCGCGTGCCACGGCGAGCATAAAGGTTTCGATTTGGTCGTCTCGATGATGTGCCAAAGCAAGAATGTCAAATTCTTTCTCCGAAAATACGGCATAACGCTTTTGCCTTGCCGCCGCTTCAATGCCCAAACCGTTTTTTTCCACACTGACCCTGACCATTTCGAGCCTTACGCCCAGTGTATCGCAATAATTCTGGCAGAAATCCGCCCAAGCGTCAGCATGAGGACTCAAACCGTGGTGGATGTGCAAAGCCTCAGGAATAAAGCCGCCCTTTTTTCCGGCGCAAACAAGCAAGTGCAGCAAGACCACAGAATCCAAACCGCCGCTTAATGCTACCGCAATTTTTTGCCCATCCACCCCTTGAGGGAAACAGTTTCTCAATTGCTGTTCAAAAACATCCAAGGTCAACACAATTTTTTTCCGACAAAGAAAAAGCAAGCAGTTTCAAACAAACTGCTTGCCGCTGGTTCCATTTAAATTATTGCTCAGAAAATTTGCCGTAAGCCATGATGCGGTCGAAACGGCGCGAAAGCAAATCGGAAATCGGCATACTTTGAGCATCATGCAACTGTTTTTCTAAAACAGTTTTGACATTTCCCATAGTCTGCCCGAAATCCCTATGCGCACCACCCAAAGGCTCTTTAATGACGGTATCGACCAAGTCCAGCTTTTGCAGGCGGTCGGCAGTAATGCCCAAGGCCTGTGCCGCATCCGCCGCTTTTTCGGCAGTTTTCCATAATATTGAAGCGCATCCCTCAGGGGAAATAACGGAATAGGTCGAATATTGCAGCATATTGACGTAATCGCCCACGGCGACCGCCAGCGCACCACCCGAGCCCCCTTCTCCGATGACCGTACACAAAACCGGAACGCGCAAGCGCGTCAGTTCATACAAATTTTTACCGATAGCCTCGGACTGGCCGCGTTCTTCCGCGCCGATGCCGGGATACGCGCCCGGCGTATCGATAAAGGTCATGACGGGCAAGCCGAATTTCTCAGCCGTTTTCATCAGGCGCAGGGCTTTGCGGTAGCCCTCGGGGCGCGGCATACCGAAGTTGCGGCGGATTTTTTCTTTAGTATCGCGCCCTTTCTGATGGCCGACCACTACAACGCTCTGTCCGTTAAACCGTGCCAATCCGCCTACAATCGCATGGTCATCGGCAAAATGACGATCTCCGTGCAGTTCTTCAAAATCGGTAAACAGTGCCTCAATGTAATCCAAAGTATAAGGACGCTGCGGATGCCGGGAAACCTGTGAAATTTGGGCAGGCGTAAGTTTGCTGAAAATAGACTTGGTTAAATCATCGCTTTTTTTCTGCAAACGGTGTATTTCATCCGAAATATCGACAGCGGATTCATCCTGAACAAAACGCAGTTCGTCGATTTTTCCGGTCAGTTCGGCTATAGGTTGTTCAAAATCCAAAAAAACAGGTTTCATAGAATGAAGCTCTCATCAACAGATTCTGCCGTTATCATACGCTATTTGCGCATATTACGCAGTTAATTTATTGCCGCAGACCGTTTCCCGCCCCCTATTTTCATATTCGGGAGTATGGGAAACAAAGGATTAGTGTATATACACTAGTTATAAAGTTGCGTATCTTATGCTAAACTCAAAACAAATTCAATTGCTTCAAAAATCATAATGAAAGACAACAATGATTCTTCCGCCATACGGCTGGACAAATGGTTGTGGGCCGCACGCTTTTTCAAAACCCGGTCGTTGGCACAAAAACACATCGAACTGGGCAGGGTTCAGGTAAACGGTTCAAAGGTTAAAAACAGCAAATCCGTCGGCATCGGCGATATTATCGAGCTGACGCTCAATTCCCTACCCTATAAGATTGAAATTAAAGGTTTAAACAATCAACGCCGTCCGGCATCGGAGGCGCGTTGCCTTTATGAAGAAGACCGGGCAACGGCAGACTTGAGTGAAAAACGCAGGCAGCTCGACGAATTCAGCCGTATCAGCCACGCCTATCCCGACGGCAGGCCGACCAAGCGCGACCGCCGCCAACTGGATAAAATGAAAAAAGGAAGCTGGTAGTCCGATTCCGTTTCCAGAAGCCGTCCAGATTCCAGACGGTAACGGTAAATGGTCTAACCTGCTTCGTTTATCCATGCCTGCTGCACGGCTTCAAGAATACGCTCTCCGCAACGAGCCGGATCATCGTCGAATTCGGGAAGTGCCATAATCAAATCCCGCAATTGGGTAAAGCGCAGGCTTTTGGGGTCGATATCTTCGCCGTGAAGGTCGTAAAGGTCTTCAGCGATACGTTGTGTGTCTGTCCATTTCATATTAATTCTCCTGTATTTTCCGGCTTTTCAACCGTATAGAATATGTTCCAAATGCATACCCGCCAAGGATAGCTGAATGAATAATGCCTTAACCGCCAAACTTTCCAAACTGGTTTATACCGCTCCGGACAATCCTGATTTCCTTTCCAAGATAGGGGAATTTGATCGTCTGATCCTATTGGTCCGCAGACTGTATCAGATGCTCGACGAACAAAATGCCCTTTCCCGGCTGACACTTTGCATCCGCTGTCAAAACCAAAGAGGGCTTATTGTCCTAGACGGTGCACGGGCTGATTCCGATGCCACAACAATACGTATGAAGCGGTGGCATATTTATACCCAAATTGCCGAACGCATGGCAAACCGTTATGACCGGATTTCCGTAACAATTGAAAATGAGACTGCCAATCCCACCCAACTTGAACAATACTATCTGGATATTGCCGATAAAACTATCGCTCTTTTTGGATTAAAGGAAGCGAAACTGCAGCAGCAAAAATATCCAGAAGATAAAACGCAGCAGCAATCGATATTGAAAAAGCTATCCGAAAAGCCCGGTCGAAACCTGAGTATGATCAATACGAAAGCCAAAATAGAGCAATATGCGGCAAATCAGACACAAACACCTCTGAAAATTACCCGACAACGGTTTATCTGCCGTCCAAACTAAACTCCGGTTTACCCGTATCAAATACGGGATTACCCTTCTGCTCCGGCTTATGCATATCCGATGCCGTCTGAACCGCATGATGTTTCAGACGGCATTGCGTCAATGGTCCTCTCGGGCATGATTGATAGTATATTTGGGAATTTCCACGACCAAATCTTCATCTGAGACAACTGCCTGACAGCTTAAGCGTGAATCGGCTTCCAAACCCCATGCTTGGTCGAGCAGGTCTTCTTCCAATTCGGTCGGTTCTTCCAAACTGTCGAAACCTTTGCGGATGATGACGTGGCAGGTTGTGCAGGCGCAGGATTTTTCGCAGGCGTGATCGACTTCGATGTCGTGGTCGAGCAGTACGTCGAGGACGGTTTTGCCTTCGGGCGCGTCTTCGATAACCGCGCCTTCGGGGCATAATGTCGTGTGTGGAAGTACAGTGATTTTGGGCATTTTTATTGTCTTTCTGTAAAAAGTGTTTGTGTTCGTTTTCGGAAAACTGTCTGCCTAATGTCGTGGTTCGAGCAGGTCGGCAACATTTTGCCAGCCCGTCAGGCGGGCAAAATCGAGGGCGGTATAGCCTTCCGATGTCGTTGAGGCAGGATTTGCGCCGTATTCAAGCATGGCTTGAACCATAAGTGCATTTCCTGCGATGGCTTCATGATGAAGCGGCGTATAGCCGTCTTCGTCCTGCTCATGCAGAAAATCCGGATTTTGGGACAACTGTTGCCGAAAATCGTCAATACAGTTCCGGCACATCGGATGCTCTTCCAGATTTTCGGGATGTTCTTTTTCTTCATACACCAGCAATACCTGCCCGGGATCGCCGAAATCGATTCCCCATGCGGCATCGTGTTCGGTACGCTCCTCTTCCGTCATCTGCCCGCGCATTGCCTGTACGGTAAAACCGCCGTAGGGGATGCCGTTGCACACGAACATCCAGTCGCTGATGTCGTCAACCGGAACGCAAACGCTTTCGCCTTGTTCGACATTGGTCAGTCCGCCGGGTTCGTTGTTCAGCACACCGTAAATGTAAAGACCGTCAAAATAAATATCGTCGATCCACATATGTTCGCAAATTTCGCCGTCTTCGCCGTCTTGGAAAAAAGGGACTTTGACCATGGCAAAATCCAGGGCGGGAATAATGCGGCGGCGTTCCCAAAAAAGCTCGCGCCAAAAGTATTTGAATGTTTTACGGGCGCGTTCGCCGGCACGGTTTACCGGTTCGTCTGCCTGTTCTACATAATAAATGACGGAATCGCCCATCATACTGCTCCTCAACGTGTACGGTATCTGTTTGCACCTTAGCGTGGTTTTCTGCCTTCGGCATCCGATTCGGATTTGAAAAATTCCAAATATTCGGAATAGGCTTTTTCCAAATCCGCCCGCGAAAAACAGGTGTAAATATGGATGCCGTCTGCAATTTCGTCGGTCAGCCTCGTGCCGCTTTTGCGGGAATATGCTTCTTTAAAAAGGCGGATTTTCGATTTTCTCGGCTTGTAGGATGCCGCGCCCGCCAAAAGCCGGGGCAGCGCGTAAGGATATTCCCGGTGTCCACGCCGTACCAAATCAAGCAGTTGTTTGCGGCCGGACCCGCCATTCCCTTCCTGCCTGCGTTCGTGGACGCTTTTTTCAAATTCCGATTCCGTCGTTTCGTTTTTCGGGAACACGATTTCGCCGCGAAGCGATAAAAACAAACGTTTTACAAGGTTTTCGTCCACGGCGAACAATTCGGTATCATCTATCCTGCTTTTACTGAAAATTTCATGGAGCAGGTTTTCTTTTTCTTTGTAATTGTCGGTTTTGACGGCGAGGATGCGTTCCAATCCGGCAACGTTCGCATAGCCGTTGTTTTCCAAATGGCGCATTCTGCCTTCAAAATTGCTTACGTCCGAAATGCCGATTTTATATAGTGAATTAACAAAAATCAGGACAAGGCGGCGAGCCGCAGACAGTACAAATAGTACGGAACCGATTCACTTGGTGCTTCAGCACCTTAGAGAATCGTTCTCTTTGAGCTAAGGCGAGCCAACGCTGTACCGGTTTAAATTTAATTCACTATACACGCCCTTGATGACGGTTTTCATCGAATAGTCAATGCCTGACTTTTCCATATCGATGTTTTTCAAGTGTTTTCNAGCCTTCAGACGGCATCAGGTTATCTCTATGCCGTCTGAAACCGTTTAAGTATCAAATATTATCGACACTCTGACCTGTCAGCGCACGTTGGATGTTGCGGTTCATGCGTTTGGCGGCGAAGTTGTCGGTAATGCTGCCGAGTTTAGCGGCGGCGGCACGGATGTCTTCGGCTTTTCCGTCTTTCAGACGGCCTTGCAAATCGGCGATGCCTTGCCGAATCTGTTGCAATTCTTCGGCTTCCAGCAAATCGCTGTCCAACTCGAGGGCGGCGTTGACGGCATCGGTCAGGCTTTCGGCTTCGACCACGGCTTCGGCGCGGGCGCGTGCCGCCATGTCTTCGGCGGCGTTGCTCATGCTGTCTTTGAGCATTTGGGTGATGGTGTCGTCGTCCAAGCCGTAGGAAGGTTTGACTTCGATTTGCGCCTGTACGCCGGTGCTTTGTTCTTGGGCGGAAACGGACAGCAGCCCGTCCGCATCGATTTGGAAGGTTACGCGGATACGCGCCGCACCCGCCGTCATAGGCGGAATGCCGCGCAGGGTAAATTTGGCAAGGCTGCGGCAGTCGGCAACCAGTTCACGCTCGCCTTGCACAACGTGTATCGTCATCGCGGTCTGACCGTCTTTGAAGGTGGTAAAGTCCTGCGCGCGCGCGGTGGGGATGGTGGAATTGCGCGGGATGATTTTTTCCGCCAAGCCGCCGTAGGTTTCCAAACCGAGCGACAAGGGCGTAACGTCCAGCAGCAGCCATTCGCCGTCGGCTTTGTTGCCGGCGAGGACGTTTGCCTGTATGGCCGCGCCGAGTGCGACGACTTCGTCGGGATTGAGATTGTTCAGCGGGGTTTGTCCGAAAAAGGTGGCAACCGCTTGTTGAACGTGCAGCATACGGGTAGAGCCGCCGACCATAATCACGCCTTTGACATCCGCCTTGGTTACGCCCGCGTCTTTCAACGCCTGTTTGACCGGCTCGAGCGTTTTCATTACCAAATGCTGCGTCAGGTTGTGGAACTCGGCGCGACTGATGCTTGTGTCGATTGCCATGCCGTCTGAAAGCGTCGCCTGAATGCGCGCTTCGGTTTGCGTGGTTAATTGTTCTTTGGCCGCGCGGACGAGCGAGAGCAGGAGTTGGCTGTCTTGTTCGTTGAGTTGGGAGAGTCCGTTTTGTTCGAGCAGGTAGCAGAACAAACGATGGTCGAAATCATCGCCGCCCAACGCGCTGTTGCCGCCGGTGGCTTTGACTTCAAACAGTCCTTTGGTCAGTTGCAATACGGATACGTCGAATGTGCCGCCGCCCAAGTCATAGACGACAAACGTGCCTTCCGAGGAGTTGTCCAGCCCGTAGGCGATTGCGGCGGCGGTGGGTTCGTTGAGCAGGCGCAATACGTTCAAACCCGCCAGACGCGCGGCATCTTTGGTGGCCTGGCGTTGGGCATCGTCGAAATAGGCGGGAACGGTAATCACCACGCCGACCAAATCGCCGCCCAAGGTTTCTTCGGCACGCGATTTAAGGGTTTTGAGGATTTCCGCCGACACTTCGACAGGCGTCTTCACCCCCTGCCGCGTATGCAGTTCGATAATGCGTTGATTGTCGCCAAAACGGTAAGGCAGGTAATGCGTATTTTGATGCAGATCGGCAAGCGTCCGTCCAATAAGGCGTTTGGCAGAGCTGACGGTGTTCAGCGGGTCGGATTTTTGCGCGGACAGGGCGGTTTTGCCGACTTCAATGCCGCCGTTTTCCAAATAACGGACGACGGAAGGCAGGGTAACGCACCCGTCGGTATCGGGCAGGCAGGCCGCATTGCCGCTGCGGACGGTGGCGACCAGGCTGTTGGTCGTTCCCAAATCGATGCCTACGGAGAGGCGGTGTTGGTGCGGTGCGGAGGACAGGCCGGGTTCGGAAATCTGCAAAAGAGCCATGATGTGTGTGCCTTCGGATGCGGTATTTATTGGGATGAATCGGTATTTTAACAGAATTCGCGCCGATAGTTGAGCGGTTCGGTAGGGAATAAATCATGCCGTCTGAAATTGCCCCAACCTGCCAAATACCGATAAAATCCACCCTTTGACACTTGTTTTGGAGAATCCGCCGTGCAGGGACTCGACTATTGCCGCCAGAAAGCAGAAGAAAGCCGCTCCAGTTTTTTGTCGGGCTTCCGTTTCCTGCCTCAGGAAAAACGGGATGCGGTAACGGTTTTGTATGCCTTTTGCCGCGAATTGGACGATGTGGTTGACGAATGTTCCAACCCCGATGTTGCACAGGCAACATTGAACTGGTGGCGCGGCGATTTAGACAGGGTTTTCTGCGGCATGATGCCAGAACATCCGGTCAATCAGGCCTTGAGGCAAATAAAGGAAACGTTCGACCTGCCGAAATATGAATTAGAAGCATTAATCGACGGGATGCAGATGGATTTGGTTCAAGCCCGTTACGGCAGTTTTGAAGAATTGAAACTGTATTGCCACCGCGTCGCAGGCGTAGTTGGCTGCTTGATTGCGCGGATTTTGGGGTTTTCAGACGGCAAAACACTGGAATACGCCGACAAGATGGGACTTGCGCTGCAACTGACCAACATCATCCGCGATGTCGGCGAAGACGCCCGTAATGGGCGGATTTACCTGCCGATGGAGGAAATGCAGCGGTTTGATGTCCCCGCAAGTGTGATTTTGCAGTGCCGGCCAACAGAAAATTTCACCGAATTGATGGCATTCCAAATAAAGCGTGCGCGTGAAACCTATCGTGAAGCCGTATCTCTCCTGCCAGCCGCAGATAAAAAATCACAAAAGGCAGGATTGGTTATGGCGGCGGTTTATTACACACTTTTAAACGAAATAGACTTTGACGGCGTACAAAATGTCCTGACCTATAAGATTGCCATTCCTTCCCCGCGTAAAAAACGCATTGCCTTAAAAACCTGGTTATTCGGATTTAAACCATGAAGACTTTGCAAAACCGCCCGAAAATTGCCGTCATCGGTGCAGGCTGGGCAGGATTGTCCGCCGCCGTAATGCTGGCTCGCGATACCGACCTTACCCTGTTCGAAGCCGGTCGACAACCGGGCGGCCGGGCACGCACCTTGACAGGCGACAACCACGGATTCAGTTTTTTAGATAACGGGCAGCATATCCTACTGGGTGCATATCACGGCGTATTGCGCCTGATGAAAGAAATCGGCTCCAACCCTAAAACCGCCTTTCTGCACCTGCCTCTGCAGTGGTATATGCACGAAGGCCTGCAATTCCGTACCCGCTTCCTGCCAGCCCCGCTTCACATTTTAAACGGAGTGTTGTTGGCAAGACACTTCCCTTTTACATTCAAAACCAAACTGCTTTCCGATATGTCCCGCCTGCAAAAGTTTGCACGTTCCGACCAGGCTGACATGACGGTCGAGCAATGGCTGCGGCAACGAAATACCCCCCGCGCCGCCATTACGCAATTTTGGCAGCCGCTTGTATGGGGCGCACTCAATACACCTTTGGAAAATGCAAGCCTACGTATATTGTGCAACGTGTTATCCGACGGCGTTTGGGCAGGGAAATCCGGCAGCGACTATCTTTTACCCAAGCAGGATTTAGGTATGATTGTTGCCGAACCCGCACTGGCAAAACTCAGGCATTTCGGTGCGGATATCCGTTTAGAAACCCGTGCATGCCGTCTGAAAACCTTACCTGACGGCAGGGTATTGGTAAACGGGGAATTTTTCGATGCCGCAGTTCTCGCCGTTGCCCCCTATCATGCCGCGGCACTCCTGCCTGAAGATACACCCGAACACATTCTGTCCGGCTATCAAAACCTGCATTATCATGCCATTACCACCGTCTATCTGCGTTATGCCGACCCTGTCCGCCTACCTGCACCGCTGACCGGACTTGCCGACGGAACGGCACAATGGCTGCTCAGCCGCGGAAAACTCGGACTGTCCCCAAACGAAGTATCCGCCGTTATCAGCGTTTCCGACCGCGTCGGTACATTTACCGGACAAGTGTGGACGGAAAAAATCCATGCCGACATCAAGCGCATCTGCCCCTATTTAAACGAGCCCGAAGCCGTCCGCGTCATTACTGAAAAACGCGCGACGACCTCTGCAAGCTCCAATTCCCCGTTGCCTGATTTGACCTGGCTGCACCGACACCGAATCTACCAGGCCGGCGACTACCTCCACCCCCTCTACCCTGCCACGCTTGAAGCTGCGGTACAATCAGGATTTGCAGCAGCAGAAGCATGTCTGCACCATCTGATTACAGTTTGACTGTCAGGGCATTAAGGTACTTTACAAGCCGCAACAAAACGTTAAAATACATTATCCCTAAATCTCAAAGGACAACCATGCCGACACTGACCGACAAAACCATATTAGTTACCGGCGCATCACAAGGGCTAGGCGAGCAGGTTGCCAAAGCCTATGCGGCAGCAGGCGCGACTGTGATTTTGGTTGCCCGTCATCAGAAAAAACTGGAAAAAGTGTATGACGCGATTGTCGAAGCCGGATACCCCGAACCATTCGCCATCTGCTTTGACCTTATTAGCGCGGAAGAAAAAGAATTTGAACATTTCGCCGCCACTATTGCCGAAGCCACGCAAGGCAAACTAGACGGTATCGTCCAGTGCGCCAGCTATTTCTACGCACTATCGCCCCTGGATTCCCAGACCGTCGCCGAATGGGTCAACCAATACCGTATCAACACCGTCGCCCCGATGGGGCTGACCCGCGCCCTCCTTCCCCTGCTGAAACAGTCGCCGGACGCATCCGTTATCTTCGTCGGCGAAAGCCACGGGGAAACCCCCAAAGCCTACTGGGGCGGTTTCGGCGCATCAAAAGCCGCACTGAACTATCTGTGCAAAGTTGCCGCCGATGAATGGGAACGCTTTGGCAACCTTCGCGCCAATGTCCTGATTCCGGGCCCCATCAATTCCCCTCAACGCATCAAATCCCATCCGGGCGAAGCCAAAAGCGAACGCAAAAGCTACGGGGACGTGCTGCCCGCATTTGTCTGGTGGGCAAGTGCCGAAAGCAAAGGGCGGAGCGGTGAAATCGTTTACCTCTAAATCTCCTTTTTGTTTTGCCATTTAGGTTCTCCAATAAAAAAGCAGCCTGAAAGATTTCAGGCTGCTTATATGCAGGTTACTATTTCTTTTCGGGCGGATCGGGCGGAATGAAAAGAAAAACCGCACCGAGAATAAGGGGAAGCAGAAATCGGGTATAGGGATACAACGGATGATCGACATGCCAATGGCTGTATCTCCCTTCAGGAATAATGTCGTATTCGTAAGTAGCGGGGAAGAAGTTGATCCATACTGTCACAATTACCCAGATAGTGAGCTTTCTATGGTTGGCTACCCACCGCGCCGGCTTGCTGTTGCGGATGCTTTCCGGTACCACTTTTTCCCATATCCAACGAAAAAACAGCAGATACATACCTGCCCCCCTGCGGTTACAAGCCCAGCAGTTCGATTTCGACTTTTGAACGCCAGCGGGCTTGTGCCGTAACAATACACATTCTTAATTTTCGGTCTGCTAATGACGATCAAGGGACGCGTTTACCAATTCTTGTCCCTGTAATGCTCGGACAGGGCAATCAGCATTATCCACAGGAGGCTGACAAATCCGCTGACGCTGGCTGCCATAAACAGGATTTTTTCCCAAGCGTTCATAGGGGGCATAGGCGTTCGGCTGCCCTCAGTGGTCGGCCCGTCAAGCAAAATATAGATGATGACGGTAACAACATACAAAAGTACCGGTTTG